>JBPEXP010000354.1:0-5105 GCA_052031475.1 Flavobacteriaceae bacterium
TTTACCCAGGGCAATGACATGACAAGGCTGCAATGCGCTTTTGTAGATACCAGTGAAGTCGATAAAATAACCGGCTATATCGGAGCTCAAAAGGGTTATCCTGATGCCCACCATCTTCCGGAATATGTAGGTGAAGATTCTGGCACAGGTATTGCTTATGATATCGCGGACAGGGATTCCATGTTCCGCGAAGCTGCTGAAGTTATTGTAGTAGCCCAGCAGGGATCGGCTTCCCTGATTCAGAGAAAGTTAAAACTGGGATACAATCGCGCGGGTCGGATTATCGACCAGCTGGAAGCAGCCGGAATAGTTGGGCCCTTCGAAGGAAGTAAAGCCAGACAGGTTTTGGTTCCGGATATTGTTTCCCTGGACCAGTTATTAAAAAATGAAACCCAAGCATAAGATGAAAAAAATTACGAGCTTATTTATACTACTGATAGCCTTCCTTACCGGGCTTCATGCCCAGGACAGCGCGAAGGCCAATGCATTGTTAGACGAAGTTTACGAAAAAGTAAAAAGTTACGACAACATCCAGGTTGATTTCAAGTATATCCTGGAGAATGCCGAAGCAGGTATACGCCAGGAAACACGTGGTGATGTCACCATGCAAGGTGAAAAATACCTGTTTGACTACCTCGGAGCCCAGCAACTTTACGATGGGAATAACGTGTACACCATAGTTCCGGAAAATGAAGAAGTGACCATCGATGATGAGGCAGATGAAGCAAATACAGTAACTCCTTCAAAAATGCTCACCTTTTACCGCGAAGGACATAATGCCAGCTGGGACATCCTTCAAAATGTACAAGGGAGAAAAATACAGTATGTGAAACTGGTCCCTATAGATTCCGATTCGGAGATAGCTTCTATTCTTTTAGGGGTAGATGTGGAAACCAAGCACATTTACCGGCTCATAGAAACCGGCAAGAACGGCACCAAGACTACAATCACTGTTAATTCTTTTAAAACAGATCAACCACTGTCGGAAAGCTTGTTTACTTTTGATGAGACTCGTTATAAAAACGACGGGTATTACATCATAAGAAACTAGTGCCTTGAGGATACTGGATCAGTATATTTTAAAGCGATTTCTTTACAATTTCCTGAGCTCGTTCGTCATCCTGATGTTTATATTCATCTTTCAGACGATATGGCTCTTTATTGATGACCTTGCAGGTAAAGGCCTGGATCTAATTATTATCGGGAAGTTCCTCTTTTACCTCCTGCCTAATTTAACCGAAAAGGTACTTCCATTAACAGTCCTGCTTTCCTCTATTATAACCTTTGGCACTTTTGCCGAAAATTATGAGTTCGCTGCAATGAAGGCTTCCGGTATTTCCCTACAGCGTTCTATGCTCAGTCTTATTGTACTAGTAACATTTTTGGGCGGACTCACATTTTACTTTGCCAATAATGTTATCCCGGCATCCGAGCAGAAAATCTTCAATCTAAGAAGAAACATCGCCTCGGTGAAACCAGCAGCGGTAATTGAGGAAGGAATTTTCAGTGATTTTGAAGGGATGAACATCAAAGTTGACAACAAATACGGGGAAAACGACCGCTTTCTGGAAAATGTAATCATCCATCAAAAATCTCGTCTGCAAAAAAATACCACGGTTATAAAAGCTAAATCCGGTGAGCTGATAAGCAGTGAAGAATCAGATATCATCCAGCTTGTTTTGAAGGATGGATATTATTACGAAGACATTGAGTCCAATACGGGAAGAGAGCGGAGAAAATTTCCATTTGCAAAAGCTGAATTTGATACCTACACTATTAATATGGAGGTGCCCCAAAATGATCAGGATTTAGAGGAAGAAGGGAATATACGCACAGATAAAATGAAGAACATTATGCGTCTTACAAAGGATATAGATTCCCTGGAAGAGAACAATAAGGCGGTAGTAAAGGCATTTTCCAAAAATATCATAAATCGTATGGGAGCATTTGCTCCAGAGATCGCCTCCGACAGTGTCGTTGAGATTAACGATACTAATATTCCATCCATTGGGGCAGATACTTTACTACTTCCTGCAGCAAATATGGGCGGTGACAAAGTTTCCGGCTTGATTAACAGATTTCCCGAGTGGCAGAGGGTACAGATCATTGGCTCGGCTAAAAATTACGTGTCCAACATCCTGAATTCTGTGGAAGGAAAGCAGGAAGAATTACAGCGGAGGTATAAAATCTATAACATGCATATTCTATCCTTGCATAAAAAGTTTGCCCTGGCCCTTTCCTGTATTATTTTATTCTTCGTTGGAGCACCATTAGGTGCAATAATTCGTAAAGGTGGAATAGGACTGCCTATGGTTTTGGCGATCATCTTTTTTCTTGCGTATTACTTCATAGGCGTTTTTGCCGGTAATTATTCAAAAGAAGGCAATATTCCCCCTGAACTGGGAGCATGGCTATCTACTTTAATAATGTTACCTTTGGGCATCTTTTTCACAAGGAAAGCCACGGCAGACAGGGGTCTCATGGATTTCGGCTTCTTTGTGGATAAATTGAGAAATATATTTCGAAAGAAGGGACAAGAAAGCGAGGTATGATTGCCACCATGAAAGATAAAATCCAGTTGAATACTATCGAAGAAGCCATTGCCGATATCCGTAAAGGCAAAATAATAATAGTGGTAGACGATGAAAATCGCGAAAATGAAGGCGACTTTATAGCTGCTGCGGAAATGGTCACGCCAGAGATGATCAATTTCATGACCAAAAACGGAAGGGGACTTATCTGTGCTCCGCTTACCGAAGAACGTTGCGATGATCTGGAATTACCTATGATGGTGGAGAACAATACCGTGATGCACAATACGCAGTTCACCATTTCTGTAGACCTCATTGGCCATGGATGCACAACCGGGATATCCGTTCAGGACCGGGCCAAGACCGTAAAGGCCCTCAGCGATGACAAAACCAAACCTGAACACCTAGGCCGACCCGGCCATATTTTTCCCCTCAGGGCAAAGAATGGAGGCGTACTAAGGCGCACCGGGCATACAGAAGCTGCTGTTGATTTCGCACGCCTGGCAGGGTTTAAACCTGCAGGTATACTGGTGGAAATCCTCAATGAAGACGGTACAATGGCCAGATTACCACAACTAGCTGAAGTTGCCAAGAAGTTTGATTTGAAGTTAGTTTCAATCGAAGATTTGGTGGCCTACAGGATGAAACACGATAGTCTTATTGACAAACAGGATGAATTTGACCTTGCAACGCGATTTGGCTCGTACAGATTGCACGTGTACCGCCAAACTACCAATGACCAGGTTCACCTGGCCCTGACACTCGGGCAATGGCAACGCGATGAACCCGTACTTACAAGGATCAATTCAACATTGGTTAACAATGACATCCTGGGTACCCTAACCAACAATGTGGACAGCAAACTTGATGACATGTTCCGTTCGCTTAACGAGGCAGGCAAGGGCGCAATAGTATTTATCAACCAGGAAATACCTTCTTACGATCTATTGAACCGTATTAGCCATCTGAAGCAGGATCAGTCAGACGGTATTGTAAAAGCGCCTAAAATTCCAATGGACAACAGGGATTTTGGTATTGGGGCCCAGATCCTGCACGATCTTGATATTAGCAAGATTAAATTGATGACCAATAGCCAACAGGCAAAACGCGTGGGAATTATTGGCTATGGACTTGAGATTGTTGAATATATTCCATTCTAGATCGCGCCTAGAATTCGCGCTATAGTTCCAGCTCGATTCTCGACCTCTTCGTCACTCCAGCCCACTTTTATCAAAAACGAGATCGTCCGCGACATCCAGCGGTCTGAAAGCTGAAAATCACGATTGTTTATCTCCATCAAACGATCTGTAATTGAGGAACTTAAACTACCTAATGTGTTTAATTGCTTTAAGTGTAGCCATTTGCGATGATAATGCCAGTTGTTATCGTACCAATAGAAGGTGCCGTCAACTCCGCCCTCGGTTAATTTGCGGTGGGCAATTCTGGCTGTTTCCTCATCCGGGAGGAAGATATTCAGGAAGGAATAATTGGGGATACCCGCATCCGGAATTCTCCTGAATCCTATTCGAGGGTTTGCCGTAATGGCGCTTTTGAGGATTGTATAATTTCGCTTTTGGATATCCAGTATATCATCGAGTTTTCGAAGTTGCGCAACACCTACAGCAGCATTTAATTCGGAGATCCGGTAATTATAACCCAAAAATTCATGTTTTTCAGCGCCTCGATCATTGCCTTCATGATCATGCCCATGATCTGAATACGCATGTGCACGATCGTAAAATAACTTATTGTCTGTTATAACGGCACCTCCCTCACCACAGGTCACGGTTTTAACGTAATCGAATGAAAAACAACCCAGATCCCCAATACTCCCCAAGGCTTTGTTCTCGTAACTTCCTCCAATAGCCTGGCAGGCATCTTCGATAAGGATAAGATTGTGAGAATCGCATAGAGCTTGAATTGGCTGCAAATCCACCATACTGCCGCACATATGCACGGGCATTACAGCCTTGGTTTTCTCTGTTCTTACGGCCTCAACTGTTTTTGCATTTATGCCCAGTGTGTCGTCTATATCCGCCAGGACAGGAATAGCTCCAACGGCCAACACCGCCTCAAAACTTGCCACAAATGTGAAGCAAGGTAAGATCACCTCGTCCCCCGCCCCTATTCCGGCACAAGCCATTGCTACAGTAAGTGCGGCTGTACCACTGCTGGTTAGGTGCGCATATTTCACGCCCATTCGTAGAGCAAGAGCCTTTTCCATCTCTTTGGCCTTCCAATTGCCATTACGCATCGCATCAAAACCGTATCGCATAAGCACCCCGTGGTCCAACACGCGTTGTACTTCCTGACGCTCTTCATTCCCAAAAAGTTCAAATCCGGGCATAATCAGTTAAAAAACCAAAGTTTTATGGCCATGATGATGACCATGAGGATTAAAAATGTTTTAATGAATCCATCACCCTTCTTCACGGCAATTCTGCTGGAAAACCATGCTCCAATACCATTGCCGATAGCCAAAACCAGTCCCACTTTCCATATCACCTTATCGTTTGCGATAAATACCGCCAGGGCGGCAAGTGTATAGGTGAATACCACGGCCACCTTTGTGGC
>JBPEXP010000355.1:0-7422 GCA_052031475.1 Flavobacteriaceae bacterium
CAGATCTGTATTGGAAGTCCCGGATCCGGGAGGGTAATTTTTTATCAATTCTGTATCCGGAGAGACATCTACGGCCAGATCGGCTACATAATGGTCTCCCAGGGTATTCCTGATATCGGTAAGCAGTGGATCTGTTTTATGACTCTGGGCAAAACTAAAGGCCATATAACCAATGGCGTTGTGAATATCCTTAATGGTGAAATGACTTTTGTCTATTCCTGTCAGGTAAAATTCTATCGGTGTAGGCCCCTCGTCTATAAAGGCATTAACACCTTCCAGGTATGCCTGGGCCATTTTGTAGCTTTCACTTTCGGGGTTGAGACCACTCACCGTTACTTCACTTGCCTCATCAATTCCCAGGGAAAGAAAGAATTTATCTGTTCTCAACAAAGCGGACCCAAAAACTTCAGAAAGTCCTCCCCTGGCCACTCTTCTTAGCAATTCCATCTGCCATAGCCGGTCCTGTGCATGTACATAGCCCAGGGCACGAATACCGTCTTCTTCACTTTGGGCATAGATGTGAGGTATTCCGTAGGTATCAAAGTAAACCTCTACGGGCTGATCGATACCACTTAATTGGATATCACCTTCATAATCGGGTTTGAGATATTGTACAAAGAGAAAAATGCCGATGGCGAGCAATAAGGCCAGTACCAGAACTGTCCTCAGGAAGTATTTTAAAATTTTCAAGCGTCAGATCTTTCCGGATAAAGATAGACCTTATTTGAAGATTTCAAAACCCATTATTCTGAAGCGGAGCTAAGACCGCTTTGCTTCTGCCTGAAACTCTCCAATCCCTTTTGCAGCCAGTTCCTGTAGGTATCGCTGTCAGTATTTTGGATAGCTACATTGAGCACCTCCAGATCCGGGGATAAAAGCACGTAATAAGGCTGTGAGGCCGATCCGAAGTTGATGGTCTGAAATGTACCCCATTTTTCGCCAATGGTGTTGATGGTTTTCACCCTGCCCGAGTCAAATTCAAAATTAAACTGTTCCTCAAGGGGAAGCTCGGTCCGGTCATCTATGTACAGTGAAATAAGCACGTAATCGTTTTTGATCAGTGGATATACCTCTGAATCGCTCCAGACATTCTCCTCCATCTTCCTGCAGTTCACACATGCCCATCCGGTAAAATCAAGAAGAATAGGCTTGCCTACCTGACGAGCATGAGCTACTCCCTTCTCAAAATCCTTAAAACAGTCAATGCCCAACGGACAATCCGTTTCCGTTTCCAGCACCGAGTAAAAATCCGGTGGAGGGAAACCACTCAGCAGTTTTAAATTGCTCATATTTAACAAGCCGGCAGACAAATAAATGCTGAAGGCAAGGCTTAGGATCCCTACCCCCATCCTGGTCCTGGAAATGGTTCGTTTTGGTCCTTCGTGTGGAAAACGATAAAGTCCGAACAGATAGAGGGCCATGGCCAGGAACAACAAGATCCATATTACAAGGAATACTTCGCGTTTGAGGATTCCCCAATTACCGACCAGATCTGCATTGGAAAGGAATTTCAAGGCAAGGGCCAATTCCAAAAAGCCCAGCACCACTTTTACCGTATTCATCCAACCGCCAGACTTGGGCAGAGAATTGAGCCATGACGGGAACAGGGCGAATAGCCCAAAAGGTAATGCCAGGGCCAGCCCAAAACCGGTCATCCCGGCCGATAAATTAGTGGCAACATCGCCTATGGAAAGAGCCGTGCTTCCTAATAAGCCCCCCAGTATAGGGCCGGTGCATGAAAAGGAAACAATGGCAAGGGTAACGGCCATAAAAAATATACCCAACACCCCGCCTGCCCTGGAAGAAGCTGAATCCATCTTATTGGCCCAGGAACTGGGCAGAGTAAGCTCGTAGTACCCAAAAAAGGAAAATGCGAAGAATACGAATATCAAAAAGAAGAAGATATTGAGCCAGATACTTGTGGCAATCGTATTGAGTATTTGAGAATCAACCGAATCGAATAAATGGAATGGCAGGCTCAGCAAAAAATAAATAAGGACAATGAAGAAACTGTAGAGAATAGCATTGGCCACACCTTTGCTTCTGTTGGCGGTCCTTTTGGTAAAAAATGATACGGTGAGAGGTATCATGGGAAAAACACAAGGGGTGAGCAAGGCCAGTAGTCCACCGATAAATCCCAATCCAAATAATGCCCAAAGGCCGCTTTTGCTATTGGGATCAAATCCATTTCCCTCAGTGAGCATTTGGGGATTTTTAAGTCCCAGCTTCAAAGCATCGCTCAATATCAGGTTTTCTTCGCTAACTGTTTTTTCCTTAATAGCAGCTGCATCGCCGCTGAGCGAAATTGCAAAGTCTACTTCCATCGGGATGCAGACTTCCTTGCAGACCTGGTAGAATAAATTGACATCAACCTGCGTAAGCGATTCATCCAGCAGCCGGATCCTCTGCTTAAAAATTGCTTCCTTCTTAAAAAAGGTCTCCTCTACCTCAAATATCTCACTGTATTCCCGGATGGTTGGCCCTTCATCGGTCTTTCCCAATAACTCGTACTTTTCTCCCGCGCCCTCAAATGTGAAAACACTGGGTAGCGAACCGCCTTCAGCTGTGTACTGTGAATAAACATGCCAGCCATCCAGGATAATACCCCTGAAAACAAGAAGAAATTCGCCATTGCCCTGATCCTCCACCTCATGCGACCATAGGACAGGTTCATCCTCTGTCTGGGCAGGCACTGCAATGAATGCAAGTAAAAATGAAAAAAGTACAATGAAATGTTTCATCCGAGCAATCGAAATCTTAAAATTTCTTTAGTCTGAGGTCTTACTTTAAAACGATCATCGGCCCTTTTGCCTATGATCCAGACCAGATCCTCTCCTGAGAATAATAACAACTGTTGTTCTTTTTCAAGGGCGTTGTATTTCTCATCCTTATAATATTTGGAAACCAGTTTTCTACCCTGCATTCCCAGAGGATAAAAATAGTCGCCTTTTTTCCATTTTCTTACCTCTAACTGATTGTTTAACGTTTCTTTATCAACGTATAGTATGCCAGGGGATCGCTCTCCAATTTCCTGAACTTCTGCGATTTCCATAGGCACGGGTCCTTCTGTCTGACCCTCCTTTAACTCAAATCTGAATGCGTTGTTGTCTTCTGCTGATAGTGGCGATAACAAAAGGTCTTGCCGGTCTTTAATGAGCCGGTGGGTGCCTGAGAGTACTATTTTACCACTGCTGGCATTGAGCAGGTCTGCCAGATTGTTCCATTCTCCAAACCCGTATTCAGAAAATAATGCATATAGATAGTGGTGGAGTGGATTCAGTTCTTTAAGGGATTTCACCGAAATTTTCCAACCCTTTCCATCAGGACGAAATAAATCGGACTTCAGCGCCCCTACGTATTGATCCAGGATCAGCTGACCTCCTTTTAGTTGCTCCAGGCTGCGCTGAAAATTTTGAAGAAAACCAGGGTGCAGTTGTTTTAGCTCAGGCACTACATTATGGCGGATCCGGTTACGTACGTAGTAAGTGGACTGGTTGGAACTGTCTTCCCGCCATTGGATCTTTTCATCCCTTGCAAACTGTTCTAATTCTTCCCTTGAAAACACAAGTAGCGGCCTCCGAATACGGCCTACTTTTTCCGGGATCCCGGTAAGCCCCTTTAGTCCGGTGCCACGTGAGAGGTTGATCAAAAATGTTTCAACCAGATCATCTGCATGGTGAGCTGTGACTATATAGTTGAGATCTTTTTCCTCGCATAGTTGGTCAAACCAAGAGTAGCGCAAGTCCCGGGCTGCCATCTGAAGTGATACCTTATTAGAATTAACATATTTCTTTGTATCAAAGCGCTTTACGTTGATCTTTCGGTTGATACTTTTTGCGAATTCCACAACAAACTCTTCATCCAGATCGCTTTCCTGTGCCCTCAACTGGAAATTACAGTGTGCCAGTTCAAATGAAGTGCTCATTTGGTAAAAAAGATGGGTAAGTACCACCGAATCCAATCCTCCGCTACAGGCGATCAGGCTCCTTTCCTTGAGCAATTCAGGAAAATGTTGTTCGATATGTAGTTTGAATCGTTGAAACACCCTGTAAAATTAGAGAAGAATTATAACATTTATAGGTATCACACCAGATGCTTCGGTCATCAATCACTGAGTACACTGCGCATGGCACGGGCTTTTAACAAGCATTCCTGGTATTCATTTTCCGGAACAGACCTGGCCGTAATAGCGCTGCCTACGGAAAATGAAAGATATTTTTCCTGGCTATTGTAAAGGATACTGCGAATTACCACATTGAAATCAAAATCATTTTCGGGTGTAAAATAACCTATAGCTCCGCTGTATACACCCCTCTTGCTGGATTCATATTTCTCTATCAACTTCATGGCAGAGACCTTGGGAGCTCCTGTCATGCTACCCATTGGAAAGCATTCCCTGATCACCTCTACCGGTGAGACGTCATCAGAAACGCTGGCCGTTACCGTAGAAACCATTTGATGTACCTGGGGATAAGAATAGACCTTACACAGCTCAACTACTTCCACACTACCCCTGAGGGCTTTTTTGGATAGATCATTCCTAACCAGGTCTACGATCATAATATTTTCGGCCCTTTCCTTGATGTCCGTCTCAAGCCACTGCTTGATGGCCCGATCTTCCAGTTCTTCATCAGAACGACGGGCCGTTCCCTTGATCGGCTGAGATATAATCTGCCTTCCACGTTTGCAAAGAAACCTTTCCGGAGAGGCAGAAAGCACATATTGGTGTCCCAGTTTGAGGTAGGCGGCAAATGGTGGCAGTGAAATTTCGTTCAGTCGATTGTAAACATGAATCGGGTCTATTTGAGCGCCTTCGGAATAAAATTCCTGGCAAAAATTGATTTCATAGATATCACCCCGATGGATATGTGCAAGCAACTGATCAACTTTGCGGAAATACTCGTCTTTAAAAATGCGCATGCTTATTTTCAATGGCTCTGAAGGCTGCGCCGGTTTCGCGATCACTGAACTGTTAATGGACTCGAAGTCTGATTCCAGATCTTCTTCCACCTCTTCCAGATAAAGAAACTCTGCCGTATTTCCTTTGATCTTGATGACCTTTTTTGGCCGAAAAAAATAGATCTCTGGAAAATTCAGGCCATCTTTATTATTTGAATGGAGCGCTTCTATATCATTTTTCAGATCATAGCTCAGGTAGCCAAATAACCAGTCGCCCGTCTTCTGTTGAAAATTGGCCAACTCTTTAAATGAAGCCTTGCTGACTTTTACGTGCTTCTCAGCTGCACCAAGGGCCATCAGGCCGTCTGCACGGCTAAAGGGATCCGTATGGCCGTTACTGTCTAACCATATCACGTCCTCATAGCCCTGTGCCCAGAAAAGCAGTCTATTTTTAAACATTTCCGGGTCCTTCAAAGCATATCGGACCTGCCTTCTCAAAGTATCAGATTTTAGAAAGGAACTCCTGCAGCGCCATTTTGTGTGACGCTGCCAGCTCAGGATTGGTAATGCCTTTCGTCTTGTGGAAATTTTCTCCAAATGTGGGCAGAGAAAATGAGGCGACCACCTCTCCGTTAAATCTCGGAAGGAGTTTTTTGGTATATTCCAACGAGGTAGTTGCCCCTCGGGCACCGGGCGAACAGGACATAAGGAAAACCTTCTTGCCTTCCAGAAATTTATATTCCAGGCGCGATAGCCAGTCCATTAGATTTTTAAAATAGGCGGAAAGATTTCCATTGTGTTCATTGACAGAAAT
Organism: Flavobacteriaceae bacterium; assembly: GCA_052031475.1. Taxonomy (GTDB): domain Bacteria; phylum Bacteroidota; class Bacteroidia; order Flavobacteriales; family Flavobacteriaceae; genus JAHEJJ01. Next base: position 5,714 of record JBPEXP010000355.1, read on the forward strand.
GATCACCCCGTCCGACTTCTTGATGTCGTCCCGGAGTTCCATCAGTGAATTGGAAAAGCCTTTTTCTTTCTCGTGATCCTCGCTATACATAGGAAATGGAAAGTTGGCCATATTGAGCAATTGGGTTTCGCGTTCTGTGATCAGTTCAGTGGTATACTTAACCAGCTGGTAATTGATCGAAGTGGAAGAATTGCTGCCTGCAAATGCCAATATCATGGATATACTAAATTTTTCAATCGCGAAAATACCGCAAATTGGATGTTTATGCGAGTAATTTGACTAATTTTGCCCCCGAAAACATCCAAACAGGCTGTTTGACAAGTATATACAAGGTATAAGAATACCATGGGAAACAAGGCAGCAAGACTTTTTTTTATAGACGCCATGAGGGCTTGGGCCATCTTGATGATGCTTCAGGGTCACTTTGTAGACGGCCTGCTGGACCCTGTTTTCAGGGATCCCGAAAATGGTATTTACACGGTATGGAAATATTTCAGGGGAATCACAGCCCCTGTGTTCTTTACCGTTTCCGGCTTTATTTTTACTTATCTCCTGGTGCGCGTCCAGGAAAGCGGATGGCAGAATCCAAGGGTGGCCAAAGGCCTTAGAAGAGGCTTGCAGCTGTTATTTATCGGATATCTGTTAAGACTGAATTTTTTCGGGCTTTTTAAGGGACAGATCTATGATGCCTTCTACCTGGTAGATGTATTGCATATAATTGGTCTATCCATCCTTGGCATTATAGGGATTTACCTGCTGACCCATGACAGGCCAAAATGGGTTTTTCCAACATCGCTGCTGCTAACCACCTTGGTATTATTCACTTTTGAGCCAGCCTATAAGCAATGGACTTTTGCCATGATGCCTGAAATGCTGGCCAACTATTTTACCAAGGCCAATGGATCTGTTTTTACCATTATCCCCTGGTTTGGCTACACAGCCTTTGGTGCTTTTGCCTCCTTGCTATTTACAAGGTTTAGAGATTACAAGCATTTGTACACCGTGGCAATTGGTCTTTCGGCAGCAATTGGTCTGAGTCTCATCTATTACTCTTCCCAGTTATTCATGTTGATGAACGGCTTAACCGGTTGGGAGATTTTTAAAGGTTTGTATTCCAATAATTATCTTTTTATCAGGTTGGGCAATGTGATGGTTGTCTTTTCTATATTTATGCTGCTGAGGCATTTACTCACAGGTAAAACCATTCTTCGTATAGGACAGAATACCCTGTCTATCTATGTCATTCATTTTATTATTCTGTACGGAAGTTTTACCGGCCTGGGCCTTTATCGCTTCTTTCACCACAGCCTCTCACCTACGGTGGTTGTAAGCGGAGCTTTGGTTTTTATGATCCTATGTTCGTATACTGCACTGTGGTATGACCGCAACGAACAGGACGTCAAGTTGCGAATCCATTCGTTCTTTACCAATGTTTACCAGCAACTGGAACCTTATCTGAACTACGGCTGGCGTGTTATCAGGATCACTGTTTACCGACTCATTCGTTCTATTGTGGCCTTTGTACGCCCCTGATCATTAAAAACTACATTTGAAACCCCACTTAGGCATAGCCCTTTTCACGGTCATCATAAATTCGTGTTAAGCAGGGAAATATGTAGGCTTTGATTCCGACTAAGTTCTCAAGATCTGATATTCAAGGGTTTTTAAATGAGAATTTACTCCAAGCTACTGCTGGCTTTATCACTCCT
>JBPEXP010000356.1:0-4936 GCA_052031475.1 Flavobacteriaceae bacterium
GAGATATTGAATACGGTATTGAGAATGATCAGGCCAATGATGAAAAAAATAAGGGAGAGCTGCCTTCTTCCAACTCTGCGACGCGTAAGGCTCATCTGTAAAAAGACAAAAGACATCAGCAGGCATACCCCTACGCCAATAATATTTATAAACAGGGAAACATCTCTGAATATACTTTCCATCGTCCGCCTTTCTTGTAAGACGAAAGGGATCTTATTTTGTTACCAATGAAGAGATACTGATTAGGATTAAAATTCCTGTTGAAGGCTTTTGAATCATCTGGGATGGCCCACCAATTCTTCCAGTTTTTCCAAGGCTATTGCGCCTGATTTTTTAAAAGATCTTTTCGCAACCAGGGCTACTATTATTTTTTTAAACAAGGAAGGTGTCTTCCAATAAACTTCAAGCTTTAACTGGCATTGTCCCGGGTTAACCGGACTAATGGTGTAGAATTGGTAAAAGACATCAAAAACCGGGATACTTCTGGTCATTTCGCCGTAGACAAGATCACCCTCTGCTGCCTTTTTAATAACAACTTCTATATTTAAGTGTTTCCCGTTCACAACGCAAACATGCTCAGAACCAAGTCGAGTGACCTCGTTCTCCTTGTATTCAAATTTGTCAACACCTTTTACCCAGTAATGTCTGTAAGTATAATTGGTGATGTATTCGAATAATTCATCTGCCGAAACTCTATATGTCTTTTCAAATATCATTTTGGGCGATCCATCTATTTCAATCTCAGGAGCTCTGTCAAATTCATTGAGATTTAGACTCTGCTGATTGATCAGCGCATAGATGTATTGCACTTCATGACCATCGTAAAGATCGGAACCACCATTGAAACTAAATACCTTACTCTTGTAGTCAAACGGCATACCTATGTGAGATGCAAGTTCACGGCTTATAAGGACATAGTTCTCACTATTAACTGAGTTTTTTAGAAGTCTATGTGCTTCGATAACTTCCGGTCCAAAGGGCTTTCGGTTTCCTTTTACTTCTAAAAATTGTAGCTCTGCGCTGTGAGCTACGATTTTTAGTTTAAGTTCAGGTGCAGTAGCACAGGCAGCACAGGGACATATCCTGTTCTTTTGAAGTTTTTTGAGGTGGCTGTGAAAGGCTGAGAACATGGTCTCTACCTGTGCCAGCAATTTTTCCTGAGACGGTAATTCGTCCAGTTTATAGAAGAAAAGAGCATCTCCTTCTACCTCAGCTAGCATTAGATCCTGTGTATTGGCTTCAAGGAGCACTTCAAGGAGCTCTGCTATGACATGTTGGCTATGCTCGGCTTCAGTGGTTTGAACGAATTTAGTATAGCCAGAAATATCTGGGATAAAGAGTAAAGACTTATTTTCCGCCACCAATTAGTATTTGATTCCTAATATGATTTATAAGTCTTTAAAATCAAGAAACCTTTCAAAGACGTGCGTCTAAGTTTCACTGCATAGGCCTTTATTGCCCTAAGCTTATTCCATTTCGTCAAGCATCTTCCTGAATCCCACGGCCACTCCATTGGTCCAGCCAAAACCGTCCTGTGTTTTATATTCGCCGCCACCCGAAATAAGCGATACATCAACTACATTGTACTTTTCCATCATCTTGCCGGTATTTTTGTACACCCTTTCATTGGTAGCCAGCCACCGCTCCATGATCTCCCGGGCTTCCTGATCGTATCCGTAATTCAATAATCCGTGTACTGAGATCCATTGCAAAGGAGCCCAGCCATTGGGGGCGTCCCATTGCTGACCGGAATCGTCCAGAGTTGTTAGCAGACCGCCGGCTTTAAGAAAATCTTCCATCAGTCGGTCTCTCACCGCCTTGGCCTGCTGTTCCGTGGCGATTTCGAAGAATAACGGGAATGCACCAGCCAGCGTGAGCTCGTCGGTAAGTGCCGCCTCATCAATGTTGTAATCTGTAAAGAATTGTAATTCTTCACTCCAGAAAATATTGCGGATCTGTTCCTCTCTCCAACTTGCCAGACCTTCAAAACGATCTGCTTCTTCAGCATTGCCTTGTATCCGGTAGGCCTTTGCAATTTGCCGCTCCATGTAGTACAGCAAACAATTGAGGTCTACGGCCGCTATTCGGGCTGTAGAGGTAGAGCTGAAATCTCCCTTCTCGCTAAACCATCGGCTGCTGAAATCCCATCCGGAAGCTGCCCCGGCCCTCAGGTTGGTATATAATTCACGCTTTGCCGAATCTGACCCTAGCTCAGAGGCCAGGTGGTGATCTTCCTTATAGGCCTCAGGCCTCGGAGTTGTGCCTTTGTCCCAGTATCGGTTAAGCACCGTGCTATCATTGATTCTAACGAGATGGCGGGATGCTGACCCGGAACCCTTCAGGCCTTCTTCTCCTCCCATCCAGAATTGGTATTCCTTCACCATTGCCGGCAGGTAGTCTGTGAGCATCGTGCTGTCTTTCCTGCTCACCGCCTGGGCCATGAGCGCGTAAAATGGTGGCTGTGAACGCGTCAGGTAATAATCGCGGGTGCCATTGGGTATAAAACCAAGAGAATCGATCAGGTGGGTAAAGTTCCTGACCATAGACAATGCCAATTCTTCCTGTCCGTCCACCAGTAATCCTTCCAAGGTAAAATAGCTATCCCAATAGTAGATCTCCTTAAAACGGCCCCCGGGCACTACATATTTGTATGGCAATACCAATCTTGAGGAATTCGGTATCAGGGAATCCGGACCTCTGCTGAGTTTGGGCCACATGTTGCTTATGTGTTCGTACATGGTCCTTGTAGTATCTGTTTCAAACTCAAGTATGGCCCCGGATCGATCGCTGAAATTCTCTTCTACAAATTCCTCAAGATCAAAATCTGCATCCTCTTTCTCCTGCTCATATCGCATCATTACTTCCTCCAAAGGCATTTTGGGTACGAGATCGACAAAGGTTTTGGAGTCTTCAAAGATCCCCCTGAGCTGCACTTCCTTAAATAGCTCGGTTTCGTAAAAATTATCGACCTGCCGGACCTCGGCTTGCTGTCTGCAGCCGGCTGCTATCAGCATTACAGTAATCAGGAGAAGACCGGATATTCTTAGCGGTATTAATTTTTTAATGCTCATAATTCCAATTGGTTAATCGTTGTTTTGTTTTATGCTTCTTATCTCCATGAGTTGGAGGCTATCCATTTCCTTTTTAAGCTTGATCAATTGATCCATTTGATCATTCGGAACAGTGGCAGACAAAACGTAATGAGCTATTTTCCATTGCCCATCCTGTAGTTTTACCACACCGGAACCCCTGCAAATACCCATCCAGGTGTCCAGCAATTCGTCAAACCAGGCCAGCTTACCGGAGTCATCAACATAAATATTTCTTTCTACAGCAGTAAAATCCCATGCTTTGCCCCGCTCAAAGTAGGGCCTGGAAAAGTCTTTAAAAGCCTGCATGGCCCAATTTTCAGTAGCATCCGTCCCAATAAAGACGGCATCTTCTGTCATCCTATCAAAATATTGATCAAATTCCGCCCCGGCAGCTGCGAGATGCCAGGAATCGATCAGACTTGCTATTTCCTCATGCTCTTGTTGGCCAGCCAAAATCTGCGCAGCAAGTATTAGTGTTAACAGTGCAATAAATTTACTCTTCATCTAATAATAGTTTAGGGTCTAGCGTACTGTTCATAATCACATCAAATTGTTGTCGAAGTGCATTGTAAGCCTCGATCATTTCTACGGTATGCTTTGTAAACTCAGCGCGGTTATCCAGGGCCGACTTTAATTTCAACAAATAAGTCTTCAACACTTTCTGCCGGCTTTTGATCTGTGCCTTGTCAAATTCTGCCGGATAGGTGGATTCTTCCCATAGCTTTTGCTTTTCGATAAGATCTTCCACTGCCAGGATAAGGTCCTCGTTGTTAGAAGCATTATAAACTGCATTAAAACTATTGTCGAAGGCCTTATACTCTACCCAGCCATTGATTATGGCGGCAGATTTACTATTAACGGCAATTCTTTTGGGAAGCTCTTCGGCCTTGAATTCAACTTCCTGATCCGATACCGCCAAATCACCGGCAGGGCGTTCCTTACAGCAAATCAACAGCATTAAGATGGCCGTGCATACCCATATTTTCCTCATGGAAACGAATGTACAAATTTTAATAAAAGCTATCTTTACCCCTGGCGGTAATAAACACAATCCATATGCCTTCATCCATACTCATTCTAGGTGCCTGCGGTCAAATAGGCACAGAACTCACATTGGCCCTCAGGGAATTGCACGGCAATGACGCCATCATTGCAAGCGATATCAGGGAGGGAGACGCACAACTTATGAATTCTGGCCCGTTTGAACTGCTTGATGCCACCAACTACACCGCATTAGAAGATGTTGTCATGCACTATGAAGTGGAAGAGGTTTACCAGATGGCTGCTATGCTCAGTGCCGCTTCTGAAAAATTCCCGGAGCGCGCCTGGAACCTGAACATGAATTCACTATTCAACGTGTTAAACCTGGCCAAAGACAAGAAGATCAGCAAGGTTTTCTGGCCTTCGAGTATTGCTGTTTTTGGCAGACATACCCCACGTGAAAACACTCCTCAGCGCACCATTATGGATCCCAGCACGGTCTATGGTATCAGCAAACAAAGCGGGGAACGCTGGTGTTCCTATTACCATCACAAGCATGGAGTGGACGTTCGCTCCATAAGATACCCCGGACTGATCAGCTGGAAGACCCAACCCGGTGGCGGCACTACAGATTACGCCGTAGAGATCTTTCACAAGGCGCTGTCTGGTGTTCACTATGAATGTTTTCTGGCCGAAGATGCCGCGCTTCCTATGATGTTTATGGATGATGCCATAAGGGCCACCATTCAGATCATGAGCTCAGAACCGGAACAGATTACGGTCCGATCGTCCTACAATTTGGCAGCGATGAGCTTCTCACCAGCCGAATTGGCCCAAAGCATTCGAAATCATATCCCTGACTT
>JBPEXP010000357.1:0-4904 GCA_052031475.1 Flavobacteriaceae bacterium
ACGGCACTGAAGATGTAAATTACAGGGACTTGGATGATGACGGCGACAACTTGAATACACCTGATGAAGACGTTAATGAAGATGGAGATCCCACCAATGATGACACCAACGAGAATGGCACCCCCAATTATTTAGATCCCACAGAAGGGAATCCGGGTGAAGATCCGGATGGGCCGATCGAAGTTAATCAATTGCTTACTCCCAATGGTGATGGCCGCAATGATTTCCTTTTTATTCGGGGAGTAGACCGGACTCGAAGCAATAAATTAAGGATCTATAATCGCTGGGGCGTATCCGTTTATGAAGGCGATAACTATAATAATCAAACGAATGTCTTTGACGGCAGATCGAGGGGAAGATCTACACTTTCTGTAAACGATTTCCTACCGTCTGGCGTTTATTACTATATATTCGATTACCAATTGGCTCAGGAAAATAGAACTACCAGTGGTTTTATTTACATTAGCAAGTAACCTAATCAGCTCTATGGCAAACATCAGGAATTCGATAATTTGTCTCTTTTTTCTCTTTATAGTAATAAAAGATATCAGCGCCCAGCAAGATGCACAGTACACCCAGTATATGTTCAATACCATGGTGGTCAATCCTGCCTATGCGGGTTCCAGGGGTCAGTTGAGCATAGCCAGTTTGTACAGGGCACAATGGGTAGGTCTGGAAGGCGCGCCAACCACGTTCACTCTTAATCTCCATTCGCCTATCCGGGATAGCCGTATAGGATATGGCATTTCGGTGGTTAATGATAATATCGGAGACGGTGTGGTTCAGGAAACTTACCTGGATGCTGCTGTTTCTTATACCATCGATGTATCTGCCTTCGGCAAGCTTTCATTCGGTTTAAAAGCTGGGGGCAATCTCCTCAATTTAGATTTCAGTCAACTGAGGAACTTTGATAATGAACCAGTGCCCCAGGATAATATAGAGAACAGATTCTCACCCAATTTTGGAGTAGGGATCTATTACCATACGGATCGTTTCTATGCGGGATTATCGGCTCCCAATCTTCTGGAAACAGAACATTTTGACAATTCTCAACAAGATGCCAATGATGTGCAATTCCTGGCAACTGAGCGGATCAATTTCTATTTTATTACCGGTTACGTATTTGACCTGAATGGCAATGTGAAGTTTAAACCGGCCCTATTGACTAAGGCAGTTGGGGGAGCACCTCTTCAACTTGATTTTTCAGGCAGTTTTCTGTTCAATGAAAAGTTTTCCCTGGGCGTTGCCTATCGATGGGATGCAGCTGTAAGCGGTCTGTTTGGTTTTCAGATCTCTGAGAAATTTATGCTGGGCCTGGCATATGACAGGGAAACTACTGAATTGGGAGGTACCCAGTTTAACGATGGTTCTTTTGAAGTATTTTTACGATTCGAACTGGTAAAATCATTTAACCGGCTGGTTTCACCGCGTTTCTTTTAAGGCGCTTTTTACATGATGAAGAGAACACTATTTGCAATTACGCTCTGTATGGGTATGGCTTTCGGTCTGATTGCCCAGGAAAAACAGTTGGCCCGGGGGAACGAAAAGTATGACCAGTATTCATTTGTGCCTGCCATCGATATTTATCAGAAGGTCCTGGATAAGGGCTATATGAGTGCAGATTTGCTGCAAAGACTGGGTAATTCCTATTACTTCAACGCTGATTACAGCGAAGCTGCTGACATTTACAGGCAGTTGATAGAAAAGTATCCATCCGAAACGGGTGCCGAGTACTTCTTTAGATATGGGCAATCCCTTAAATCACTGGGTGATTACGAAAATGCCAACAAGGCCCTGGAACGCTTTGCCAGCATGACAGCACAGGAAGATACCCGGGCAAAAAAAATTAAATCTGCCGATGAATACCTCCAGGAAATCGCCGAGAATTCGGGCAGATATGATCTCGGAGAATTTCCTTATAACTCACCCTATGCTGATTTTGCACCTGCATTTTATAAAGACGGGCTCATTTTTTCATCGGACAGGGATACAGGAAATCTGGCCAGATACCGCCATACATGGAACTCCAAGGATTTCCTCGATCTATATATGGTAAACGCAGACAGTATTTCTACGGATAATGTTACCAAGTTCCCCGAGTTGAATTCCAGATTGCACGAGTCAACTTCTGCCATCAGCGCGGATGGTTCCGTCATCTACTTTACCAGGAATAATTTTAAGGAAGGCAAATACAAAAAGGACGAAGAAGGATTTATCCGATTAAAAATATTCAGAGCCATTCAGACAGACGGAAGCTGGAGCGTTTTGGAAGAGTTGCCATTTAATAGCGATTCATATTCGGTGGCACACCCTGCTCTGAGCCCTGATGAAAAGACTTTGTATTTTGCCTCAGATATGCCCGGAACATTTGGGCAGTCAGACATCTTTAAAGTCAGCATAAATGAAGACGGGACTTTCGGTACACCGCAGAACCTGGGCCCTGCGATCAATACGGAAGGACGAGAATCCTTTCCCTATATCACCAAGGGAGAGATACTGTACTTTGCCTCAGACGGTCATCCCGGACTTGGCGGCTTCGATGTCTTCGCCACCAATATCGAGAATAACAACTATACCAAATCAGTTCTCAATGTCGGGGAGCCGGTTAATAGCAAGATGGACGATTTCTCTTTTATCATTGACGAAAATACCAGCAGGGGATATTTTGCTTCTAACCGCGAGGGAGGTATGGGTGAAGATGATATATACTCTTTTCTTGAGACACGGCCTTTGGTATTTGAATGTATTCAGCCAATAACAGGGACCGTCAGAGATCGGATTTCGAACGATGTCCTTGTAGGAGCCACTGTAAAGGTCATAGACGAGGACAACCAGGAAGTGATGTCGACAATCACGGACAGCGAAGGTACTTATGAGTTGAGTTGCGACTGCAATCAGGGTAATTTTGTCAGAGCCCTTACACAGGGCTATATTCCAGCCGAAGAGTTTTTAGGTGCCTCAGATGGAAAACCAAGGGTCATCGACTTTTATTTGGAGAGGGAGACCATCACCGCGGGATTTGGGGACGACCTGGCCAAATTACTTCAATTGAGTACTATTTACTTTGATTTTGATCGCTACAACATCAGACCGGATGCTGAAGTGGAAATACAGAAGGTTATCGCAGCCATGGAAAAGTATCCGAGCCTCAAAATCCAGGCTAATTCACATACAGACAGTAGAGGTCCGGATGCCTACAACCTCTGGCTTTCACAGAAAAGAGCAGAATCTACAGTTAAGTATATGGTTTCTAAAGGAATAGCTGAAGATCGCCTCAAGGGTCAGGGTTACGGGGAAACACGGCTCGTAAACAACTGTGATGATGGCGTGGGCTGTACGTCTGACCAGCACCAACTTAATAGGAGGTCAGAATTCATCATTCTGGAATAATCAGGCACAACATCATTAGCAGGTCCTGGCATCATCCACTCAAATGAGCGATTCTTGCAGTTTTCATCGTTTAAATGCACGGAATTTAATCCATCTAAGATTGCCAGACTTCAATAGTTGGTAGCTTCACATGTAGAATACCCGCTTTTACAACAAATTTTTACCAGTTCCTCGAAGTCAGGGTATTTTTATATCATACTAGTTAAACTAAATTAACCGGATTCTCCCAAAGATCCGGTATCATGCATGAACCTACTTCCTGTTGTCCATATACGAAGCCTTTTACTTACCGGGGCCCTTCTCTGTCTTTTTTCCTTGACCAATACCGCCATTGGCCAGGTAACCTACAGGGATAATTTTAGCTCGGTTTCCTATACTAACAATGATGGTACAGCGAATTTTTCGGCTGGGTGGACCGAGACCAACGAAACAACCGACCCAACTTCTGGCAGGATACTGATCAATAGCAATCAGCTACGCTTCCAGAATATGGACAACCGGACTATATCAAGAACCTTGGATTTATCGGCTGCGGTGAGTGCAACCCTGACCCTGGACTTCAACAGGACCAACGGAAACGAAAGTATTCTGGTACAACTCTGGGATGGTAGCAGTTGGAATACCAGGGCGACGCTTGCCGGTAGCGGTTCCGTAAATTATAACCTGATAGCTTCAGAAATGTCGGCGGCTTCCGAAATACGATTTATCTCCGGTAGTGGAGGCTGGGGAAGCAGTGAAACCATCTTTGTGGATAATGTTTTGTTTACAGTGACTGTAGCTCCTGCCATTTCAATCACAGACATAACCGTGGCAGAAAATGCCGGAACCGCAACCTTCACAGCCACTCATGTGGGCGTGGCCACCGGGGGTCCTTTCACTGTTAATTATCAGACAGTAGATGGCACTGCGATTGCTGGTTCAGACTATACAGCTATTGTAGGAGGGGTCATGAGTTTTAACGGAACAGTAGGTGATACTGAAACCATTGTGGTTTCGATCACTGACGATGCCCTGTTTGAATCTACCGAGACTTATACTATTCAGATGACGGGCTCTTCAGATCCTTCTGTCATCATTACCGATACAGGTGACGGCTCTATCACCGATGATGAGGTTATACTTGGTAATACACCCCTGGCTCTTTTCAGGGAATTTGATGGCTATATGGACTACACCTCTACCGCAGGAACGCTAAGGACTCAGCCCAATACAGTGGATCCCTGTGCTATTACCACATCGTCTTCCAATACCCTAAGTGCTCCTATTCCTGCGACAGCTACTATTGAAGCGGCCTATTTGTACTGGTCGCATTCCGGAGCAACCATGGATTCACAAGTGACCTTTGAAGGTAATACCATAGATGGGCAGGTGGGCTACACGACCTCGATCTTCGGACTGGTATTTTATGGGTTTTTCAGCGATGTAACTGCGATCGTCAGTGCTATTCCCAATCCATCAACCAACGTATTTGACTTTTCAGGCTTAACCATAGATAACACGGGCAGCTATTGCAG
>JBPEXP010000358.1:0-2765 GCA_052031475.1 Flavobacteriaceae bacterium
AAGCAAAAACTTTCTGCATTCACGGCGATACCCCCGCTGCATTACAAATATTGACGTATCTTGTTGGGGAATTGCCCAAGTATAAAATAGGCCTTATAAAGTGAGCAAGTATCCCATCTCTATCAAGCCTTACGGCGATAGCGCCGTATTGATCGAATGGCCTGCCAAGGTTGATGAATCCATTTTATACGACATCCTGGTGTTCAGGGATTTACTGAATAAGGAATTCACGGATGCCTCTCAATGGGAATGGGTGCCCGCCTACAATTCCCTTACCTTAATAAGCAATAAAAAGATTGATAATCCTGCCAAACTGATCGAGCAGTTGAAGAACTATTATGCCGGTTCTGTAGGAGAGATCGTTCTCAACAGGCAGTTGTGGAAACTGCCAGTTTGCTATGATGAGGAATTTGGCCTGGACCTGGAAGAGATCAGCGGCGTATTGGGCAGATCGGTATCAGACATTATAGAATTACATACCAGTCACGTATATACCGTTTACGGTATAGGATTTCTGCCTGGCTTCATGTATTTGGGTGGATTGCCGGAGGCGCTCGAACTACCACGCCGAGAATCCCCGAGGATGCACGTTCCCAGCGGTTCTGTGGGTCTTGCGGGGAAACAGACCGGTATTTACCCCCAGGATTCCCCCGGGGGCTGGAATATCATCGGAAATTGCCCTATCCCGATATTCAATGTGGAAAAGGAAGAACCCTGCTTTGTAAATATCGGAGACCACATCCAGTTCTACCAGGTGAACCGGGCGAGTTTTGACCTGCATAGAATAGAGGCTGAAGTAGGCATTTACAACATAGAAAATTCTGCAGTAGATGTTTAAGGTAATTGACCCGGGATTTTTTACGACCGTCCAGGATGCCGGCAGGTTCGGGCTTCGGGACAAAGGGGTGCCTGTGAGCGGCTGCATGGATTCCAGGGCCGCAAAAATGGCGAATTTGCTGCTAGACAATGACAAATCCGATGCTGTGCTCGAAATTACCATGACCGGGCCCAAACTGGAATTTGAGATACCTACCTATATAGCTATTTGCGGGGCCGATATGTCGCCATCCATCAATGGGAAATCTGTACAGAATAATGAGGTATGCCGCATAGAGGCCGGCGATATTTTGTCTTTTGGCAAACTGCGCAGTGGTCTGCGAACCTACCTGGCCGTAAAAGGCGGATTGCACACCGAGGAGATCCTGGGCAGCAGGTCTTATTTTAAATCCATAACCAGGGTTACCAGGCTCAAAGCCCGTGATGAGATTGAGTACGAGGCAAGCAATGACTATCAGCCTAAGATCTCTCACATTAAGACAAAGCACCATTATAAGGATAAGGTATTAGAAGTGTATCCCGGACCGGAGTTCAGCCTGCTGGACGATGACAGCAAGGCCGTCATATTCCGGTCTAACTTTAAAATAGCCAAGGAGAATAACAGGATGGCCTACCAGCTGGAGGAAAAGATCAAAGCGCCCAACATCACCATGATCACTTCGGCAAACATACCCGGCACCGTACAACTGACCCCCGGCGGAAGACTGATCGTCCTTATGAAGGATGGCCAGACCACAGGGGGATACCCCAGGATCCTTCAATTGTCCGAAAACTCCATAGCTGCGCTGTCCCAAAAGAGATTTGGCGACCGCATATCTTTCCAGAAAATCGAGGTTTAAGCCTTTTCCAACTTCAATTTACCATTCCGCCATCCGTGTCGGCCTTCATTGAATATGATATGAAAAGCAGGGCTATATTGTTGATATACAGTAAGTTAATATTATAAATCCATTATTGAGTTTAAACTGCTGAAGAATGTTAAAATAGTTGGCTGATCGAAAGATTTATCTTTGAAATTTGGTAGAATATATCATTAGAATCATTGGAATTAAACAAGTTTAGCAAGAACGTTACCCAGGATCCCACTCAGCCGGCCGCACAGGCCATGCTTTACGCCATCGGACTGAGCGAGGAAGACCTGGAAAAACCATTTATAGGAATAGGCAGTACGGGCTACGAAGGTAATCCCTGCAACATGCACCTCAATGAGCTCGCCTTGCAGGTAAAGCAAGGAGTGCAGCAGAAAGACATGGTTGGCCTGATCTTCAACACCATTGGTGTAAGCGATGGCATTTCTATGGGAACCTACGGAATGCGCTATTCCCTTCCCTCCAGGGATATCATTGCAGATTCCATGGAAACCGTGGTACAGGCTATGAATTATGACGGCCTGGTGAGCGTGGTGGGATGCGATAAAAATATGCCCGGTGCCCTCATGGCTATGATCCGTTTAAACAGGCCATCTGTCCTGGTTTATGGCGGAACCATTGCTTCGGGATGTGTGGGTGATAAAAAATTGGATATCGTTTCGGCTTTCGAAGCCTGGGGCGAAAAGGTTGCCGGTACCATAGATGAGGCGGCTTATAAAAATGTCATACAAAATGCCTGTCCGGGTGCGGGAGCCTGCGGGGGAATGTATACAGCCAATACCATGGCTTCAGCCATTGAAGCTTTGGGTATGGCCATACCGTATAATTCGTCCAACCCGGCTATCGGTGATGAAAAAAAGCAGGATTGTATCCAGAGCGGACTGGCCCTGAGGCATCTGATAGAAAAGGATATTAAACCAAGCGACATTGTAACCAAAAAGTCTCTTGAGAATGCACTGCGCCTGGTAACCGTAATGGGCGGTTCTACCAACGCCGTACTGCATTTCCTGGCCATTTCAAGAGCCGCGGGACTCGATCTGACGCTTGCTGATTTTCAGC
>JBPEXP010000359.1:0-3584 GCA_052031475.1 Flavobacteriaceae bacterium
GAAGGGATGGGTACCGTCAAAATCTTCTGAGGCCTCGTCCAGCTCACTGCCCCAGCTGGCATAATAGCTGTCTTCAGGAGCATAGACCTTTAAGCCGGACTTAGACGGTTCGTAATCGGCCAGCAAAGCCAGGTCGTCCAGAATCCAAAAGGAGCGCCCCGATGTAGCTACGATAAGATCCCCGTGATGAACTTTGAGGTCTGTAACAGGTGTGACCGGCAGGTTCAACTGAAGGCTTTCCCAGGACTTACCTCCATTCCAGGAAACATATACGCCTGTCTCTGTCCCGGCAAAAAGCAGGTCTTTGCGCTGGCCGTGTTCGCGCACCACCCGGGTGAATGCCCCCTGAGGAATTCCACTGCTGATGTTGGTCCATGTTTTGCCGTAGTCGTCCGTTCTGTATAGTGCCGGTGTATAATCGTTAAATTTATAGCGGGTTGTGGCAATAAATGCCGTGGCCGGATTGTGAGGAGAAATATCGATGGCGTTGATCAGGCATTCCTGAAGCCCTTTTGGCGTAACATTGGTCCAGCTCTTACCTCCATCCCTGGTCAGGTGAACCAGTCCATCATCACTTCCTGTCCAGAAGACCCCTTTCTCGTGTGGAGATTCAATCATATAAGAAATGGTCCCGTAGTTTTCAGCACCTACAGCTTCGTTGGTATACGGACCACCGCCTTTACCCTGCTTGCTGTCGTCATTTCTCGTCAGGTCTGGTGAGATTTCCTCCCAGCTCAGGCCCATATCCCGGGTAACCAGCACCTTTTGGGCGCAATGGTAATAGGTACCCGGCTCGTGCATGGACCCGATGATAGGCGCGTTCCAGTTGTAGAGATATTTCATGTCCCTGGCCGCCCGGCCCAGATATTGGATGGGCGCGGCCATGATCTTGGTTTCCTGCTTAGATTGCATATCCAGGACTTCAATGGTGCCCAGGTAGTTTCCTCCAAGCACGTACCGGGGATCTTCCGGATCAAAAGCGGCAAAAGCACTTTCACCTCCTGCGGCATAGGTCCAGTCCTGTTCCGTTATCCCGGAACGGCCCATTGACAAAAAGGGAATGCGAACCGATGTATTGTCTTGCTGGCCGCCGTAGATGTTGTAGGGAAACAGCTCGTCGGCATTGATCCTGTAAAATTGGGCCGTGGGCATGTTGTCCTGTGCAGACCAGGTTTCTCCGTAGTCAAAACTCACAGAGGCGCCACCGTCATCGGCTATGATCATATTTTTAGAATTCTCCGGATTGATCCATAGATCGTGATAGTCGCCATGCGGACCGTCAATGACTTCCCAGCTTTTCCCACCGTCAATGGAACGCAGGGCCGGAGCGCTCATTACATAAACCGTATGCTCATCATTAGGATCAGGAAAAACCTCGATATAGTACCAGGCCCTTTGGACCAGTCGGTTATCGCCACTGACCATAGACCAGGACTTGCCTGCATCATTGGAAACGAAGAGACCTCCCTGATCTTTCTCTGAATCACTCTCGATGAGGGCGTAAACTTTGTTGGCATTTGCCGGACTCACAGCGATGGCCATTTTTCCTTTTTCTTCCGGCAGGCCTTTATGGATCTTTTCCCAATTCTCACCGCCGTCAACAGATTTATACAGGCCGCTGCCTTCTCCGCCACTTACCACGGTATAAGGCTTCCTCTGGTGGTGCCACATGGCTGCGTAGAGTATTTCTGGTGTTTCAGGATCCATGGAGAGTTCAGAACAACCGCTGAGATCATTTACAAAAAGTTTCTTGCTCCAGGTCTTGCCACCGTCAGTAGATTTATAAACGCCTCGCTCTGAGGAAGGCCCGTAAATAGCCCCCTGTGCAGCCACATAAACGATGTCCGGGTCAGTGGGATGAATCCGGATACGCGAAATCTGCTGAGTGGCATCCAGACCCATCTTTTTCCATGTTTTACCCGCATCAAGAGATTTGTAAACCCCATCGCCATAAGAAGTCATCACCCCCCTGGGGGCGTGTTCTCCCATACCACAATACAGGATGTTAGGGTCCGAAGGGGCTACTGCAATAGCTCCGACAGATCCGGTCTTAAAATAGCCGTCCGATATATTATCCCAGCGCTGTCCGGCATTGGTTGTCTTCCAGAGTCCGCCGCCGGTAGTACCCATATAGTAAGTGAGCGGGTCTCCGATGACGCCGGTGGCACAAACAGAACGCCCCCCTCTGAAAGGACCGATATTCCTGTACTTTACTGCTTTAAAATATTCTTCCGCCTGCTGAGCTGATAGAGCTCCTAACACAAAAACTGCCAGGCATGACAAGTAGAGTTTTTTCATAAGGGTGTTTAGTTGTTTTCTATGAACAAATAATTAAGATTTAAGTCGTTGAAGGATTTATTAAATGCACTCACTTCGTCGTCTACAAGTTGGTTAAAAGTGTTCAGCTGCTCGTTTATTTTCACGGAGAGCTCATTCTTTACGGCCATGTCCTGTTCGGTGGGTTTAAAATCGTCGATGGTCACCAGGCTGTTCAGATGTCCCAGTTTATTGGTCAGTCTGATTGGAAAATTCAGGGGATCCTGATTGCTTCGGTTCTTTGTCTGATACAGTGCCTTTTCAACACTTTCCAAATCTGACTTCAACCTCCTGGCCTTTTCAACCAATGACTTAGTTTCCTCCTTCTCCTCATAGCGATCGATGAAAGTCTTCAATTGACCTGAAATATTTCGGATTTTTTTGATCGACTGATGGGCTTTATCTATGGTCTGGTTTATTTCTTCCACAAAATCATATTGATTTTGCATGTCCTCCACGCTTGCCTCGGATCGGGGATCCGGAATAATCCTGAATTCTTTACTCTGATTATTCCCGTTTACATTCAGGTGCACCAGGTATGTGCCCGGTACGGCTTTGGCGCCTTTCAGATCTGCCCACCAAAGTATCATACCATCCAATTTTTCCGCTCCTTTCCCCCGGGTATCCCAAACATGGGTATTGCCTCCTTTTTTTACTACAAGCTTCTTGCTATCATCCTTGGAAGAACGGGAATAACTTGCCAGAGTATCCCCGGCTGTGGAGGTATAGGTCAGGTGCACGCTGTCCTTTTCCTGCAAATCGTTCAAATAAAAATGGGTAATAACTCCATTTGGATGATTTGCTCCAGCCAACTTAGATGGTTCTTCTGTTGTGCTGCCTTTGGTGCGATAAGCATCCTTAGGTTTAAACAATATAGGTGTAGCCGGGCTTGTCCCGGTACCCAACTGATGTAATACTGTAAGATCGTCAAGGATCCAAATACTCCTGCCCTGTGTGGCCACTACCAGGTTTTGATCCTTGACGGCCAAGTCCGTAATGGGCACTATGGGAAGATTTTGCTGGAAAGACTGCCAGTGGTTGCCGTCGTCAAAACTCACATACATCCCTGTTTCAGTTCCGGCGTAAAGCAAGCCTTTCCTTTGAGGGTCTTCTCTAAGAACACGTGTAAAATGTTCTGCATCAATCCCGTTTGTAATAAGTTGCCAGCTGTTGCCATAATCAGAAGTCTTATAAAGATAGGGCCTGAAATCTCCAAGCTTGTACCGGGTGGCAGCCACATAACAGGTCGCCTCGTCAAAATGGGATGG
>JBPEXP010000036.1:0-2552 GCA_052031475.1 Flavobacteriaceae bacterium
CGCTCACCGCCACTGCGACGCCTAAAGTCCAGGAAGACATCCTGAAGAATCTGTCTATTCAAAACGCCGAAGTTTTTAAGGCCTCCTTTAACAGGCCCAATTTGTTTTACGAAGTAAGACCCAAAACAGCTAACGTAGATGCGGATATCATCCGTTTCGTTAAGAAAAACCCCGGAAAATCAGGCATTATCTACTGCCTGAGCAGAAAACGTGTAGAAGAACTCGCCCAGGTATTGCAGGTTAACGGGATCAGCGCTGTTCCCTATCACGCGGGTTTTGACGCCAAGACCCGTTCCAAATATCAGGATATGTTCCTGATGGAGGAGGTGGATGTGGTAGTGGCAACCATTGCCTTTGGAATGGGCATTGATAAACCCGATGTACGTTACGTTATCCATCACGATATTCCAAAGAGTATAGAGAGCTACTATCAGGAAACAGGACGGGCAGGCCGTGACGGGGGCGAAGGGCATTGCCTCGCCTTCTATGCCTACAAGGATGTGGAAAAGCTGGAGAAATTTATGGCAGGCAAACCTGTGGCCGAGCAGGAAATAGGCAATGCCTTGTTACAGGAAATCGTGGCTTATGCTGAGACATCGATCTCCAGGCGCAAATTCATCCTGCATTATTTTGGTGAAGAGTTTGATGAAGTCCATGGTGCAGGGGCGGATATGGACGACAACTCACGCAATCCGAAACAAAAGGAAGAGGCCAAGGACGAGGTAGTCAAACTCTTAAAAGTTATCAAAGAAACCAATGAGAAGTTCAAGGCAAAGGAGATTGTCAAAACCCTGATCGGGTCTACCAATGCCCTCATAGCCTCTCACAAGACCAATGAAAAGCCTGTATTTGGCATTGGATCTGATAAAGACAAAGCTTACTGGATGGCCCTGATCCGACAGATCCTGGTAGCCGGACTCATCAGAAAGCAAATAGAACAATACGGCATACTGCAGCTCACGGAAGCGGGCCGGAAATTCCTGGCAAGCCCCACTTCTTTTATGATGACCAAGGATCATATTTACGATGATACATCTGAAACCCAGGTTGCGGGGACTTCCAGGAAAAACGGAGCTGTGGCCGATGAGAGACTTCTCAGGCTCCTCAAGGACCTGCGGAAAAAAGAGGCCCATAAATTAGACGTACCACCCTTTGTAGTGTTCCAGGATCCTTCTCTGGAAGATATGGCCCTTAAATATCCCATCAGCATTGAGGAACTGGTAAACATACATGGAGTCGGGGAGGGAAAAGCCAGGAAGTACGGCACTCCTTTTGTAAAGCTGATCGAACAGTACGTAGAGGAGAACGAAGTGATCAGACCAGATGATCTTGTAGTTAAGAGTACAGGAGCCAATTCCGGCCTGAAACTATACATCATTCAAAATGTTGATAGAAAACTTCCACTGGAAGACATCGCATCGGCAAAAGGTCTCGAATTAAAGGAGTTGGTAAAAGCGATGGAACAAATTGTTTTTAGCGGGACTCGTTTAGATCTCGGTTATTACATTGACGAGATCCTCGATGAAGATCAGCAGGAGGAGATCCATGACTATTTCCTGGAGGCTGAGACTGACAATATTGAGACGGCTATGCAGGAATTTGAAGGAGAGTACGAAGACGATGAGTTGCGGCTTTACCGGCTCAAGTTTATGAGTGAAGTGGCGAACTAAAAATAAATCCCGGCTTTTGGCCGGGATTTTTAGTTAGTAATTGTCAAATTCCCCTGTTGTGATCAAGGCGATGATCACGCCAAAGTAGATGATCAGCAAGACCAGCATGATCAGTGACAGAGCCAGTCCGACATAGGAGAGGATCTTCCCTGTTTTGGCACTCTCGTAGCCCGTATAGTTACCGGGATTTTCGTCGTAGATCCGCTGCGCTTTCTTTGCACTGTTTAATCCGATAATACTGAAAATTGCTGCGAAGGGACCGCAGCAGACCAGGGCTCCCACTACGGAAATAATTCCCATGGTCAGTGCGTTGCTGGCACCAGGTAAGGGTTGTTGTTGCATGCTAAAAGTTTATTAATTCGGTTATTGCTGCCACTGCTCGCTCATTTCCTGAACTTTCTCCATATAGGCGTCCCAGCCTCCCATGGAAGATATCTGATAATACGTCCAGAACAGGTAAAGCAATCCTATAACCAGACCTATAATAGCGAGAATTTTGGCAGTTTTAAGCTGACTGTAGTTGGAATATGATTCCGGGCTGGCCTTGTACTTTTTTTCATCGTTTCTCACAAGGATAAAAGCAATTCCGGCCATAATAGCTCCTGGTAAACCGCCAAAACAGCAACAGATGTAGGAGACAATTGCCAAAACTATGGCAATGGTTACATTAGGTAGTTTTTGTTGTTCCATAAATCAAAGTTTATTTATATCAATTTTAAAAGGAAGTTGGTCAATATAAGGACCACGGTAGTGATCATCAGACTAATTATAATGGTATTGGAATATTTGATTTTTATGAATTGGTCCGCCAGAAGGAATGACATTAGCAGGATCAATGGATAAATTGCCGGATACATCAGAAAAGCAGCCCCAAAGTCCCCT
>JBPEXP010000360.1:0-3704 GCA_052031475.1 Flavobacteriaceae bacterium
AGCTGGTGTTTTGTATTTTCAGAACGAGTGCGGGTCAAGAACAGCGCAGCTATCTCTTGCCGGGACTAAATAAGGCTGAAATGGCTTAGAGTTTAAAAGGTCTCCAGTGCGATAATGGCAATACAACCCACAAGCAACGTAAGAGCAGGGAGCGAACGGATGCCCGGATCACTTGCTTTAAAATGCATGACGATGGCACCCAGCATAAAAACACCCAGTCCGGCCGATGCCGGTATGGACCAGTCTGGGAACCAGATAGAGGCCAAAATAGCCGTGGCCAGCAAGACTTTTATGGCACCAATCAGATACATGGCCGTGTTGGAAATGCCGTAAACTTCAAACTCCTCTTTCATGGATTTGGCATTACCACCTCGGAAGGGGGTGGATTTATTAAATCTGAAGAACCAAACATTCACTATTGTTATAAAGATTCCTGCTTTAATAAAGATGAGAAGGTATTCGATGATCATTGGATGGTTATTTTTTAAGTAATGATGTCTCTAAAATAAAAAGAACATCCCATTTTAAAAAACAGCCTTACTATTAACCAACCAAAATATATGAGAAGGGGCAAAAGCAAGGTGCTTTCCCTTCAGCTCATCGGCCGTTTCCTAAATTTTAACAGGGATGTTCTTGATGTGTGGAGGACCTGCTTACAGTACAGGGCGTCCTTTTAAACGCTTTTCAATCTTCTTCTTTTTCTCCGTCAATCGTTTCATCAGATCCATCAGTTTTGAGTCTTGAGTGCGTTTGTAGATCTGGTTTATGGACAAGATAAGAGACTTGGCATCTCTGGAAGCCTGGATCCTGTCGCTGGTGCTCATGCGGGTGAGTTTCCTGTTCTCGAATTCTTCTGCTTGCTCCATCAATTCCTTCATAGCTTGTCAAGAATTTTTATTGTGTTAAAAACGACCCCAATTTAATGCCGAAGTTGCATTCTATATACCGATTTATGAAAATTTTGTGAGTTCTGAGCTCAACTTTTACTCAAAGGGCGAAATAAAATCCAAATCTTCTTTAATTTAGCCGTAATGAAGCAGGAAAAAGATCTTATTAGAGTTTTCATTGAAGGGGCTATTTCGCCCGAATTTATTGCGGAAGCGATAGCCAGCTATCAGTCGGAAACGGACTTGGGTGCTCACGATATATTTTTAGGGCAAGTACGGGCTGATGTGATTGAAGACAGGCGGATTGTAGCCATAGACTACACTGCCTATGAGGAAATGGCCCTTACAAAGTTCCGCGAGATTTGCTCCGGCACCATCAAAAAGTTTCAAATTAAGAAGCTCGAGATATTTCACAGCCTGGGGGTGGTAAAAGCCGGAGAGATCTGCCTGTTGGTAATTGCCTCTGCTCCCCATAGAAAAGAAGTTTTTAAAGCCTTACAGCATGCAGTTGAAGAAATTAAAGTGCAGGTACCGGTTTTTGGAAGGGAGATATTTGAGGACGATTCCTATCAATGGAAGGTAAACACCTGATAAATGGTCGATATCACGCACAAATCATCCACCTTAAGAACGGCCGTTGCCCAGGCAATAGTCCATGTAAGCAGCCTGGATACCATTAAGGCCATCGAGGAAAATAAAGTGCCTAAAGGGGATGTATTTAATATGAGCAGAGCTGCCGGTCTGCTTGCAGTTAAGAAAACAGCACTGATGTTGCCGGATTGCCATCCCCTGCCCATTGAATTTACTCAGATCGATTATAAGATTGAAGGCAGGGATATTGTGGTAAACATTACGGTGAAAACGCATTATAAAACAGGCGTAGAAGTAGAAGCCATGCACGCGGCCTCAGTGGTAGCCCTCAATATGTACGATATGCTAAAACCTATCGATAAGAATATTGAATTGAAATCGATCAGGTTGCTAAAAAAGACCGGAGGTAAGTCTGACATAGACCGAAACTGAGCCACCTACCTTCGGCTCCAGATCTCATAAAGAGGTTCTCCCCGGCTATTTTTTCCGCTGTGGTGCCAGTCATCACCCTCTATTTCATAATTAAAATCCAGCCGGGCACCCACTCTGGCATTGTCTCTGGAGAAAAACTCGATATTTTCTGTATAAACACCATTCTCCGAACTAAATGAACCGCCCCCACTTCCCATAAATCTAAAGTCCCCAACGTGATAGGCAATCCATTGAAAACTGCCATCGGCCAAAACTTTCAGGGTCTTTCTGGGATTGCTGTCGTCCCTTCTTTCCTGTCCGGTATCCGGACCTCTGGTGGCAAAGAGCCAATGTCCGTCCAGTTCCTGATTTTGCGGTACGGATCGGGTAAATTTCAGATCCTTCTCACCTATAACCCACTGATCCCCTTCTGCGCGATATGGCAGCGATAATTCCTTCAGACCGTCTTCTTCAAAATTGGAGTTAAATTCCAGTTTAATGAGGATGGCCTCATCGTTGGAAGTAAAAAATCCTCCTCGTGTGTAGACAAATTCAGCCGGCTCTGCAGAGTATACAGTATGTGTGATATACTGATCGCTCAGCACGATTTTGTGCTGCCATGTCCGTTCTCCGCTGTCCTCAGTAGCCATATACACACCCGGCCCAGGCTGAGCTAAAGCTACTGTGCCCAGTAAGAAAAAAAGCAGCCCTATCTTCCTGCGGACCCATTGATCATTTGTGGCTTTCATCATTAGAAATATTTTATCGACCTTAAGTATTCTGAAAAGTTAAATATTAAATCCATCAAATCTTTCATTTTATATTTATTTTTTCATTTACATTTATAATGATGATCAAAAACCCCAAAAGAGCGTTTGCCGCCCGCGGCATCCTCAGTCAATAAAAAATGGATCAGCTTAAAAGAGTTATTGTAGATTTTAAAAAACTTACACCGGAAGTGCTCAAGTTATTGGTTGACCGCTACCCGGATGGTTACGACGAAGACCACATCATTACCTTTAGAAATGCTAGTGGCGAACGGATCGAAGCCGTTGAGGTAAGTACCGATGACACAAAGTACTTAGTAAAAATCAGCGCCAAGCTCGAAGTAACCATGGCCAACTATGACGAAGAGGACTACGAGGATTATGAACCGGACGACCCGGATGCCATACAGGACATCCGACTAGAAGAGCAAGAAGAGGAATAGCAGTTAACTTTTCAACAATACGGGGATGAAACCGATACCTTTTCATTTGTCTCTGCCTTGCAGGCATATTAAGGCAACCAGAGATTTTTATGTAGAAATAATTGGAGCCAAAACAGGCAGGCAAAGTTCTAATTGGATAGACATCGACCTGTTCGGACACCAAATTACTTTTACGCGATGCGGGGAATATAAGTTCGATTTCAAATCGTACAAACTGGATGACAGCGTACTGCCATCCTTCCATTTTGGAATCATCGTAGACAAAGACACCTGGCTGAAGCTCTATGCCAGGTTAAATGAAGCCAATGACGGAAGCGGTACTGAAATGCGCTTCCTGAAGGACAAAAAGGGGGAACACCGTTCGTATTTTGTGAAAGACCCCAACGGATTTACTCTCGAATTCAAATGCTTCAGCAGGGAAGACGAGATTTTTACTTCCTAAAACTATTCTTTAGCCTCGGCCAGCTTTTCGAGCATGACAGCCGTAGTGCGTTCCAGGTCGTATTCCGCAGACCAGTTCCAATCTTTTTTAGCTGCAGAGTCATCGATACTTTTAGGCCAGGTAGCTGCAATTTCCTGCCTGAAATCAGGCTGATAGCTGATCT
>JBPEXP010000361.1:0-2063 GCA_052031475.1 Flavobacteriaceae bacterium
CCAATACGGCCAAGGTGAAGAGCAAGGCTGTTAGCAATAACTTTATGGAAGAATGGAGGCAGTTTGTTAAAGAACAACCCTATGGAAATCTTTTTGACTGGTACAGGCTTATCGGCATAGAGCGGAAACAAGGTCAGATAGGTGTTGATGAAGCACAGGACATCGTCAAAAAACTTTCTCTTAAATCCTATGAAGGAGGTTTTAAGGTCATGATCATTTGGATGGCCGAGACTATGAATATTTCCGCATCCAACAAGCTTCTGAAGCTAATTGAAGAACCGCCAGACAAAACGGTCTTTATCCTGATCGCCGAAGATGAGTCGGGCATCCTACAAACCATCAGGTCCCGGTGCCAGAATCTCTCTTTCCCACCCTTGGCGGAACAAGTTATGGCCGATGCACTGGTAAGCCGAGGATTAGAGCGGGAAGAAGCTCACAGGCTTGCCCATGAAGCCAACGGAAACTTCAACAAGGCTTTAGACCTGATGCATAAGGATTCTGAAGACCTTGTTTTTGAAAAGTGGTTTGTACAATGGGTTCGCAGTGCTTTTAAAGCCAAAGGAAACAAGGCTGCTATACACGAACTGATCCTCTGGAGCGAGGAAGTAGCCAAAACAGGCCGGGAGACTCAGAAGAAGTTTTTGAGCTACTGCCTGGCGGTAATGAGGCAGGCCTTATTGATCAATTACCAGGCCGAGGAACTCGCTTATATGAAGATCCATGTAGATGGCTTCCAGCTAGAGAAGTTCGCTCCTTTTGTACATGAGAACAATATTCTTCCCATCGTCCAGGAAATAGAATCGGCCATGTATCACATAGAACGAAACGGGAATTCCAAGGTGGTCCTAACCGATTTATCCATCAAACTCACGCGCCTTTTGCACAAAAAGGCAGCCTGAAATTATTCTATTCCTGATAGTCCTGATTGAGTATGGTAATGAGCTCATCGGTCAGATCTTTTTGGTCTGTACCGTAAAGTACAGATCCTCCTTCACCCCCGCCCAGAATGTAGGTATATCCGTTTGCCTTGCCATAGGCTTTGATCTCGTCGCGGACCTTGTTTACAAGACTGTCCATTTCTGATTGGCCCTGCTGCTGCAAAAGCTGCTCTTCCTGTTGAAGTTGTTGCCCGATAAATTGTCCTTTTTGCTGGAATACCTCGTATTCTTCCTGTGCCTTTGCTTGCGACAGGCTTTTGGTTTTCACCTGCAAGGCCTGAGCTTCCAGTTGAAAAGCCTGCGAAATACTATCTCGTTTTTTATTTAAGGCGGTAGACCTGAGCTGATACTTAGATTCAATCTCTTTTTTTTCCTCGCTGTTCTCCATCAAACGTACGGTATCTACATACCCGATCTTATCCTGACCGCATGCGGCCAAAGCAATTAGCAGAATACAGCTATAAAATTTTTTCATGATCTGAAATTTAATCGGCCAAAAATAGCAAAGATTTTTCTTTCGGATTTCATAAAATTAAAATCCCTGAAGGATCATCCGGCATGGGTAAGAAACCGGTAAAATAATTAAATAGATATTATCTATATAATTTTAAATTTTGAATAACGTTTTCTTATTGAAAGTGAGGCTGTAATCTGCCTTCTGAGGCCGTTTTAAAGTTTGGGAAGTATAACCGTTGATTTATGTTTAAAAAGCTTCGTACGTCGCCTTAAATGAATTTTAGTGCTGTTTGCGGACTATGTAGAGCAATGAAGAATATTCTCCGTTATGCCGGGCTCTCCAATTAGACCTAAAGCCGGTAAGAAACGCATTTAATAAACGATTGCGTCCATGCCTGTATCGCTCAGAGAGTATAGAGACATAATAGGCATCAAAAATCATAGGTCGGATCTCTTCTACTTTCATTTGGTGTTTTTTGAAAAGGTGGATCACGGCATTCCTGGAAAAATGCCAAAGGTGTCTTGGGACATCATAGGCCGCCCAATACTCCTGGTAGTGCTGGGCATCATAAGATTTATAATTGGGTACAGCGATCAACAGGTAACCGTCATCCTCTAATAAATTCTTGATCTTCTCAATTTCCCTTTCAGGCTCTTTAAAATGCTCCA
>JBPEXP010000362.1:0-2137 GCA_052031475.1 Flavobacteriaceae bacterium
GATGCTGCAATTGTTTACATCTCTGATGGCCTTAATTACATTGCTTCCCCACAATCTATTGGTTAATCCGGATTGTCCGCCATGACCCATGACAAGCAGATCAATATCAAATTCCTCAACTAATTGGTTGACTGCATCGGTAAATGCAGCATTTCTGGAAATCAATTGGTAGTGGTGCAGTGAATTAGCCTGGTCTAATTGAATGCGG
The DNA here is from genome assembly GCA_052031475.1 of Flavobacteriaceae bacterium. GTDB lineage: Bacteria > Bacteroidota > Bacteroidia > Flavobacteriales > Flavobacteriaceae > JAHEJJ01. The sequence goes on from JBPEXP010000362.1 coordinate 209, forward strand.
TGAAAAGTCTCGTTAAGTCCTTCCCGGGATTCATCCGACAACTGACTTATAAGGGATCGGCTGCCGTTTGTTCCAACCTTCTGGGTCAAGAGCTCTGTATGCTCTGTAAAGGCATTCATCATATAGATCCTGCAATGGTGTTCTTTAAAAAGGTTGGTAACAAAGAAAAGTGCATTATAGGCATTATTGGAAAAGTCTGTTGCGAACAATATGTTCTTCATGAGGTTTTGTTTTAATTCTAATGTGGAATTACCATAAAGGGTATTTTAATGTGAAAGCCGATCTTTTTGATAATAGGCTCTATGAATAACCTTTCAAGAAAGGTGTGTTTGTTCTGTATCATGGCCAGCAAATGCACAGGGTGTTTTTCTTGGAAACTATTGATGCCAGCAATGATATCCTGACTGGGTTCTTCATGAAAACTGTGAGGAATTTCAGAGAGTAATTCCCTCAGTCTTTGCTTATTAGCGAGCTGTTTGGCGGTGAGTTCATATCCCGTAGAGATGTGAAGTACATGGAGATGTGAATGTTCTTGCTTTAGCAGTTGCAGCAACACTGAAAATCCTTCTTCACTGTAGTCCACTTCGTAATCAGTTGGAAAAAGTACCTGAGCCGGGCGATGAAAAGTGAACTCAGCAGGTATTGCAATAACAGGGCATTTTGCTTTCTTGATTACATGCACCGTATGAGTCCCCAAAAAGATCTCTTTGGCCCCGCTCGCCCCCTGGGTTCCCATTATCACAAGGTCGGCCTTTTCGTTTTTGCAGACACTGACTACCTCATCTACCAGGATATTAAAGGCCGAATGTGTCATTAATTGATGCTTCGGATTGTTAAATTCTTTTTCCAGCCTGGCCTGCAGCTTTTCAAGTTGTTCCTGCGATTCAGATTGATAGATGTCTCCCAGGCCTATCTGACCCGGACTATGCAAGACGTATTCCGCCTGATAGATGGCCGGTGTATAAGTATTCATGAGATAGAAGGTAGATTCCTCATCCTCAAATAATCTCATGGCATAGCGAATTGCATTGATGGAGTTTTTAGAAAAATCGGTGGGTAGAATGATTCGTTTCATGATCAACTATTTCTTTACCTGGACAAGTTTTGAAGCACCAGGAAGGGTATTTTTATATGGAGCCCTATCTTATCGATAGTAGACTGGTACAACATATCCTCAAGATGGCTATGCCTGGAATTCACCATAACCAGCATGTCTATATTTTTATGAACGATATACTTAGTTATTGCTACTGTTTTATCCTCCTCCTCAGTAGTTTCAAAACACAGATGGGCTTTTTGAAGACAACCTTTCAGGAAATCCCTGTTGTCTTCCTGTCTCAGCGACATTTTTTTTAGTGGATTGATGTATAGCAGGTGAATGGTTGATCGAAACGATCCGCTCATTTCGCAAAGCAGTTTCAACTCCCTCCTTTTATAAGGCACCATATAGTCTGTGGGAAACAATAATTCCCTGGGTGGATGATACTGGTAACTTTCTGGTATGGCCAGTACCGGGCATTGAACGTATTTGAGAACCTGTAAAGTATTGCTTCCAAAAGTCAGAGATCGGTCATTGGTCTCACCTCGGGTACCCATAACCACCAGATCAATGTTCTCTGCATTTACCAGATCGTTTATTTCGTCCGTCAGTGTTCCGAAAGCAGAAATGATCTTAAATTTATGACGAGGGTTCGGTGAAAATTCTTTGATATCACCCAATACTTTTTTCAGGCTTTTTTGAGATTGCTGATAGGTGATTTCCTTTAACTCATTGAGGAAGCTGCGTTTAACAATTCGGTCCTGACCGTAGACCTCATCTGCGTAAGCGTGTAATACGATGATATCGCTGCGTTCGTATTTCAATATCTCACAGGCATATTTCAATGCGTTATACGCATTTTCAGAAAAATCCGTAGGTACAACCACCTT
>JBPEXP010000363.1:0-3434 GCA_052031475.1 Flavobacteriaceae bacterium
AAATTCAATTCAGATCGCGAACGCATCCTTGAAAGGGCGGTGGATGCGGTTAAATACGCCAAATCTTTTGTTGAGGATGTTGAGTTTTACGCCGAGGATGCAGGACGTACCGATAATGAATACCTAGCACGAGTCTGTGAAGCTGTGATCGCCGCAGGGGCTACCGTATTGAATATTCCGGACACCACAGGTTATTGCCTGCCCGAAGAATACGGGGCTAAGATGAAATACCTGAAGGAAAATGTCAAGGGAATTGAAAAAGCAATTCTTTCCTGCCATTGTCATAACGACCTGGGACTGGCTACTGCCAACTCCATTGCTGGGGTTATCAACGGGGCCAGGCAAATAGAATGTACAATTAACGGCATAGGAGAAAGGGCCGGTAATACTTCTCTGGAAGAAGTTGTGATGATCTTGAGACAACATCCGTATTTGAACCTGGACACAGATATCGACAGCAAATTACTATTCAGTACCAGTCAGATGGTATCTCAAAAGATGGGTATGCCGGTACAACCTAACAAAGCAATTGTGGGTTCTAACGCCTTTGCTCATAGCAGTGGTATTCACCAGGATGGGGTAATAAAGAAAAGGGAAACCTACGAGATCATCGACCCGGAGGATGTCGGTGTAACAGAATCCTCCATAGTCCTTACAGCGAGAAGTGGCCGTGCCGCATTGGCTTATCGTGCCAAGAAAGTGGGATACGAATTATCTAAAGTTCAATTAGATAAGGTGTACAATAAATTCCTGGAATATGCAGACAAGCAAAAGGAAGTTAGGGATGAAGACATTCACAAAATTGTCGCGGAAAGCGAAATAAATATTGAAACTACAGTTTAGATGAAACTAAAAATTGCCGTATTACCGGGCGATGGAATTGGACCCGAGGTTACGAGGCAGGCAAAAAAATGCCTGAACGCCGTGGAAGAAGCTTTTGGCCACCAATTCCAGTATACCGAGGCTAAAGTAGGTGCTTGTGCAATAGACAGTGATGGTACACCTCTTCCGGATGCCACATTGAAATTGTGCCAGGAGAGCGATGCGGTATTATTCGGCGCAATCGGAGACCCAAAATACGACGATAATCCGGAGGCCAAGGTTAGGCCGGAACAAGGATTGCTGGCGCTGCGCAAATCATTGGGTTTATTTAGCAATATTAGGCCCGTCCAAGTCTTCCCCACCCTTATAGACCAGTCTCCATTACGTAAGAAAATAATCAAAGGGACAGATTTTGTGATCTACAGGGAGCTAACAGGCGGGATATATTTCGGGGAGAAGAAATTGAGCGAAGATGGCACCACCGCTTCAGATCTTTGTGTATATACTGAAGAGGAAATTAGCAGAATAACCCACCTGGCTTTTAAAGCAGCCCGCAACAGGCGTAAAAAAGTAACCCTGGTAGACAAGGCTAATGTACTGGAATCATCCAGGCTTTGGCGTAATGTAGTGACAAGGATCTCAGAGTCTTATGAAGATGTGGAATTGAATTGTCTTTTTGTGGATAACGCGGCCATGCAAATCATACAAAACCCTACACAATTCGATGTAATCCTTACTGAAAACATGTTTGGAGATATTCTGTCTGATGAAGCGAGCGTTATCGGTGGATCCATTGGTTTGTTGCCATCTGCCTCGGTGGGCGAAAGTAATGCGTTATTTGAACCCATACACGGTTCGTATCCACAGGCAACAGGTAAGAATATCGCTAACCCTGTTGCTTCGATCTTATCTGCGGCTATGTTGTTGGAGCACTTTCAATTAAGGGAAGAGGCCACCGCAGTTGTTGTGGCCGTCTTAAAGGCTATGAAAAAAGGAATCGTCACCCCGGATCTCAACAAAGAAAGTAAGTTTGGCACTTCAGAAGTAGGTGATTTTATCGCTAGCAACATCAGGGATACCGATGAACACCTCAATATTAATCAAGAAAATATCTGGTTGGGAAAATCAACCATTATTTAAACCTGATTTTTAGTTATCCGTTGGGCCTTTCATTTTCCGGAAGGCCTTTTTTTATTCTTCGAGGAGTTGGTTTACGGTTTGATTAAAGTCCACTTTAAACTCCTCGTACTTCTCCCCTGTTGCCGGTCCGTTAAAGCCGGTGTGGATTTTCCTGACTTTCCCGTTTCTGTCGATAAATATTGTGGTGGGATAGGACAGCACATGGTTTAGCATCGGTAATTTTTCATTGGCCAATGACTTGCTGGAGCTTCCGTATTGTGCTAACAAAATGGGGTAATCAAGGCCTAGACGTGCACGAAGCCTGTCTATACCGCGGAATGCAGCCTCCGGGGTTTTAGCATATTCAAAAGCAAGGGCTATTACCTCCAAATCATCATTTGTATTTTCTTTTAGGTATGAGGCCAGAAACTTAGATTCGTCCAGGCAATTCGGGCACCAGGTTCCCATGATCTGTACAATAACTACTTTATCCTGAAATTGAGGGTCATCAAGAGAGATCAAATTGCCATCCTTATCGGGAAAGCTAAAAGTGATTTTATCGTATCCGGGTTTCAGGAAAGTTAAGGAGTCGGGTTCGGTTAATTCGTAATCAGCGTTTCTCCGGGCCTTGAAATTTTCCACACTGTGATTACCGGAATAAAAGACACCTGTCATTGAGTCTGTCCTTATCTCTGCTTCGAAAAGAAAGGCATGGGCTCCGTCGAAGGTCGACAACCTCAACGAGTCCCCATCCACTACCCCTTCCAGGTAGCGGTAATCGCCCGTTGTGGTGCGGAATGTTCCTGTAAGTTGATCTTCATCTTGTTCAAAAATCCCTTTTGCAGGGTATGTTGACCCATCTTTTTCAATGAATTCGGTTTCCCAAATTCCCGATACGTCGTAGTTCGGCGATGATGTAGTATTAAAACGAGGTCTTTCTCCCTTAACTGCCTCAACCGGTACCACCCGATCCAGGCTTTCTTTTATAAATTCCCCGTTTATCTGGTCCCCATCATGTGTCCCGGCTATATAACCTTCAAACACCGGCATCCTGATAATTATGGAATCTCCCTCCACCCAGATTTCATCTACCTCAATGACCTCATCGGCATTGAAGATTTTCATGGAGTAAGTAGAATCAATCTTGCTAATTGCTAACTCCACCGGCAGCTTTTTGCTATTGCTTACTTCCAAATCCAGGTGCCAGGGTCCTGTCATTAATTTTTTTTCTTCCTCGGCACAACCTACTAATAAGAGGAAAATTAAACCTCCGAAAATCAAATTTTTTATCACTTTGCTTCTCACTTTGATCATTAATCTACCTGCAACAATACGAAATATCGCAATTGCATGGATCCGGGTTGAAAGTGTTAGCCCATTGTGCTATCTTTGAGGGCTTAAATCGGGGGCATGCTCATTTCCTTCAATTGGTTAAAGCAATTCATAAAATTAGACCAGGATTCAGCCGAAATCGCTTCCCTGCTAACCGATCT
>JBPEXP010000364.1:0-1969 GCA_052031475.1 Flavobacteriaceae bacterium
ATAAACTTTGAATTATTTGAGGTAAATCGATTAGAGATACAGATTATTATCAAGTTTCCTTATTTCCGATTACCCTCATTCCTTCAATTTATCGCTTTCCAATTCCTGATTATTATGTTCGGATAAGATGTAAAAATTTTATTGTTCAACCTTAATTCATTTGTACCATGAGTAATTTAGTTGCAAAGCCAGCCAATGGCACCGTTGCTAAGCCAAATTGGTCCTCCTGGATTGACGATTGGTTTAGCAGAGATTTAAACACATTCTTAAACCCAACTTTTAATTCGGGGATGACCTTACCTGCGGTAAATATTCAGGATACTGCAGATGCCTACCTTCTGGAAATGGCCATTCCCGGTATGCAGAAATCCGATTTTAAGATTGACCTGGACAATCATGAACTGACCATTTCCTGTGAAAAGGAGCGTGCTCAGGAAAATGAAGATACATTTACCCGGAAGGAATTTGGCTATGCTTCATTTACCAGGAGATTTGTTCTTCCTGACACCATTGAAGAGAGCAAAATTTCTGCAGAGTACCAGGATGGTATTCTCAAACTGCGTCTTCCTAAGTTGGAAGAAGCTAAAAAGAAGCCGGCAAGAACCATCAAAATCAAATAAAAGACAGAGGGATAGGGCTCAAACAGGGTCCTATCCTCATAATTTCTTTTAGGTGAGTTTCACTCGATCTCGATGAAATGAGTTGATTACTAACCATAAAAAAGTATATCATGAAAAGAGTTTATTTGATTACTACAGCTATAGCCATAGTGATAAGTACCTCAATAATAGGTTCCTATCACTTTTTTATTCAAAGGGACCCTGTAATATCCTATACAACTACCGCCCCAGCTTCGGCAAAAATGCTTTATACCAAAAATATTGAAGGTGAAGTTGTACCGATAGATTTTACTGCTACAGCGGAAAAAGTGCTGGATGCCGTGGTGCACATAAGTTCTGTGAAAAGTTCCGACGAAGCAGAGACTTACTCATACCGTTATCGTGAACTACCTGATCCTTTTAGAGATTTTTTCAAGGACAGCCCATTTTATGAATTTTTTGATCAACCAGGCCAGGATTCTAAAAAGTGGCGACGTTCGCCTATGCCTATGATGGGATCAGGTTCCGGGGTCATCATTAATGACCAGGGTTATATAATTACCAACAATCATGTGATAGAAGATGCAGACGAAATTGAGGTAACCCTGCATAATAATGGCACTTATAAAGCCACTGTAGTAGGTACGGACCCAACAACGGATCTGGCCCTGTTACAGATCAAGGCAGATAACCTCAAAGCCCTATCGTTGGTCAATTCAGACGATGTGGAAATTGGCGAATGGGTGTTGGCCATAGGAAATCCCTTTAGTTTGAACTCTACCGTAACTGCAGGTATTGTAAGTGCCAAAGCGCGTAATATCAATATCAACAAAGAGAAATTTGCCGTAGAAAGTTTCATTCAGACCGATGCAGCCATTAATCCTGGAAATAGTGGCGGTGCCCTGGTAAACTTGAACGGTGACCTGATAGGTATTAACACGGCCATTGCCAGCCGAACAGGCACCTACAACGGATATGGTTTTGCCGTTCCCAGCAATATTGTTTCCAAGGTGGTGGAAGACCTCCTAAAATACGGCAATGTGCAGCGCGCCGTTTTGGGCGTCACTATCAGGACCATGGACGGCAGGCTTGCCAAGGAAAAAAATATCGACTTTACATCCGGGGTTTATATTGAAAGCGTGAACGAAGATAGCGCCGCAGATAAGGCTGGGCTAAAACCCGGTGATATTGTGTTGAAAGTAGACGGCGAAGAGGTAAGTAGCTCTCCGAGACTCCAGGAGATCATTGCCCGGCATCGTCCCGGAGACCGAATCTCTGTACTCGTGCAGCGAGATGGTCGTGAAAAGGAGATAATGGTGCAATTGAAGAACCGGATCGGCAGTGAGGAGATCCGTCAAAAAGAGCATCTT
>JBPEXP010000365.1:0-4341 GCA_052031475.1 Flavobacteriaceae bacterium
CTCCGGTTTTTCTCTTGGAAGGATCTACCGATATGATCCCCACACATTTATCTTTAAAATCCATGAGAAAGCGTCGCACCAGTTCATCAACCAGGCTCGACTTCCCTGAACCCCCGGTGCCTGTTATACCCAATACGGGGACCTCAGTATTCTTATTTTCTACGCTTGCAAATTGTTCTTTGAATTCCTCAGGCCTGTTTTCCGCCAGACTTATAAGTCGGGCGATGATGTTGACATCCCTTGCCTTGAGGCGAACTTCAAGATTGTTTCCCTGACCGAGGCATAGAGGTGGTACGGGAAAGTCGCTCTGAGACACCAAATCGTTGATCATGCCCTGGAGCCCCATACTTCGGCCATCGTCCGGGGAATAGATCCTGGTGATGCCATAGTCCATTAGAGAATCAATTTCCTGGGGTAGAATCACTCCGCCTCCACCTCCGAAAATCTTGATATGACCGGCATTTCTCTGCTGCAAGAGGTCGTACATGAAACGGAAATACTCGTTGTGACCGCCCTGGTAGGACGTCATCGCAATGGCATTGGCATCTTCCTGAATAGCACATTCAACTACCTCGGTGACACTGCGATCATGGCCCAGGTGAATAACCTCCACCCCAGTGGCCTGAATGATTCTCCTCATGATGTTGATGGCTGCATCATGACCGTCAAATAAGGACGCTGCGGTAACGATCCTGATTTTGTTTTCAGGGGAGTAGGGCTTTTGTTGATCCATTGGCAATTTCAAGACATTAATCCGGGGGCAATTTACGGAAAATGCAAAAAAATTTTATCTGAGCTTAGAATATTACAAAAATAGTGTTCTGTATGCGTCTTTGGTTCCTAAAAACATAATTTTGTGGGTTCAACCAGCGATTTTTTGAGAGCTACCATTCTTATACATTGCCCGGATGAATCCGGAATTATCAGCTCAGTGACAAGCTTTCTCCACTCCAAGGGCGGCAATATTGTTTATTTGGATCAGCACGTGGATGAAGAAGCCGGGGTTTTTTTTATGAGGCTGGAGTGCGAATTTGAGCCCGATACGGTGGAGATCGGTGTGCTGGACCAGGAATTCAGAAAGGGACTGGTAGGGAGGTATCAAATGGTCTACCAGATTTATTCCGGCGAGGAGAAACCGCGGATGGCTTTATTTGTTTCCAAATACAACCACTGCCTATATGATTTGCTAAGCCGCTTTCACAGCGGAGAACTACTTGTAGAGATCCCTTTCATACTGAGTAATCACCAGGATTTGGAACCTATTGCCAGCCAATTTGATATCCCCTATCATCACATACCTATCAGCGCAGAAAACCGGGCGGAAGCCGAAGAACAACAGCTGGAATTATTACTCAAAGAAAAGATTGACTTTATCGTGCTGGCGAGATATATGCAGATTGTTAGCAAGACCATCATCAACCACTATCCCAACAAGATCATCAACATCCATCATTCCTTTCTGCCCGCATTTGCTGGCGCCAAGCCCTATCACGCCGCATTTAAGCGGGGAGTGAAAATCATCGGCGCCACCAGTCACTACGTAACAGAAGAACTGGACGCAGGGCCAATCATCGAACAGGACGTGAGCCGCGTTTCACATACCCATACGGTAAAAGATCTGATAGGGAAAGGCAGAGACCTGGAAAAAATTGTGCTGGCCCGTGCGGTTCAGCTTCACGTCAGACGCAAAACAATCGTCTACAACAACAAGACCGTTATCTTTTCCTAGTCCGCTATACTTAGCAGCCTCTTGTCATCGTGGATTTATACTTTGCAGACGGTCTCTGACAAAAAGGTACTTGAATGGGCAGAAATATTTTCTTATTTTAAGTAGATTTACGTTCCGTCTTTTTTGGGTCGGTGAGAATATAATACAAGAACAAGCTGATTGAGATGACTAAAATTGCCGTTTTGGGGCCTATTCCCAGAGATACAATCTACACCTATCAGAATGAAAAAATCCAGAAGTACGGTTGTGTAACCCACCCGGTTATCGCTGTCTCAAAACTGCTGGGCTCAGAGGGCACGGTAATACCGGTGAGCCACGTCCACAAGAAAGATCATCAAAAAATAGTGGACCTTTTTCAGCCATATGCCAATGTGGACCCTTCGCATATCTTCAGTCATACCGATAAGGGGACGGTGATAGAACTCAGATTCCTGGATCAAAACAATCGGCTTGAGAAGCAGACGGCCTGCATGCAGCCCATTCTCCCAGATCACATTGCAGACCTTCATGATGTGGATGCTTTTGTCTTTGTACCGATCACCGATTTTGAGGTTTCCTTAAGCACGCTTAAGTTCATTAAGCAGAATTTTGAAGGTCGTATTATATTTGATGCACACGGGCCCACAACTACCATGAGTATGTCTGGCGACCGATATCGCAAGTTCTGGGTTGATATGGACGAATGGCTGCCGTTTATTGATATTCTTAAAATGAATCTGGAAGAATCACAGGCCTGTTGGTTCAAAAATGAATATGAAGCAAACGAAATGGCCCATTACGACGAGGAAAAAACCGATCATCTTGACGACATGGCCGAACATGTTCTGGCAAAGGGTGTCTCCTACTTTTACGTCACCCTGGATTCACGAGGTTGTGTAGTCTATTTTATGGATGAGGGGAGCATCAGAAAAGAATTCATCAAATCCATGTTCGTAAAAAATGTCATTGACACAACGGGTTGTGGCGATTCTTTTGCCGGTGGCCTGGCTTATGGTTTTTCCCTCTACAAAGATCCGATCAAAGCGGCTCAATACGCCAATACCCTGGGTGCCCTCAGGACTCAGGGCAAGACATTTGACGTTTTTAAAGACCGGAAGGAAACGGATCAATTGATCAGTGACTATTACTAGGCGGTTCCGGAAACCAACACCTCTCAATTTTTATTTTCCACCAAAATGCTTTGGTGCCGTAAGGCACTTTTTGTGTAACAATAATTCGCTGATTAGCACGTTCTTAAATTAAAGGGGTTAAAAATTTACGCAGTTTATACTTTTAAGCGCTGCGTTCAAAAGAATCAAACAAAATTGCGTCTGATTATTTGAGTTAGTATTTTTTGAGTTAGTTAGTTTTAAAACCGGCTTTATGCCGGTTTTTTTATTGGCCATGATTCTGACCATTTGTTAAATATTTTATAAAAGTGACCTTTTTGGCCTTGTAAAATGTAAACTCTTATCGGGAGTTACATATTTGAGCGCATTTCTGTTTTTTTTAATATCTTAAGAGAACAGATAGAAATTCATCAATCAATATCTGGAGCGAAAGCACTAACTATCCCTGAAAATGAGACGAATAAGGCTTATTACAGCAATATTTATTTGCTTTGGCCTGCTGTGTATCCCATGGATAACACACGCTTCCGGAGACGGGGATACAGAGAAGAAAAAAAAAGGCGAGATCTACCTTGAAGAGGCCGAGAAGCAATTTCAAAACAGGGACTACAGTGCGGCAATTATGTCATTTAAGCGGGCTAATGAGCACTTGCCTGCCAATACCGAGATCTGTAAGAAATTAGCTTTAAGTCACGCTGCGCTGGGGCAGGCTGAAGAAGCTGCCCACTTCGTCCAGAAATATCTCATCAAAGAATACAGAACAGCATTTTTAAATGACGAAGGATTCAAGGAGGTCATAAACAGCCCCCCGTTCCAGAAAATTATCGAGGAGCACACACCCAGGGCCACCATCTGGTCATTCATATATTTATATGTAGCCCTGATCGGATTTTACATCTCCATTATTCTTACATTAAATAATAAGATCGATCCCCAGGCCAGGTTCCTGATCAGCGCATTTATCTTTATTCACTCTTTTTTCATTTTCCACATATGTTTTGAACTGACTAACTATCACTATACATATCCGCATTCTAAATACATGTCTACCTGGGCTTCACTGCTCTACGGACCATTTTTGTTTTTGTATTTCAGGCGGACCACCAAAAGGAAGGCCTTCAAAAAAGTTGACCTCCTCCATTTCTTGCCCACTGTCTTGCTTATCGCTTACCTGATGCCATTTTACAGCCTGTCTGCAGAGGAAAAACTCGCTGTGATGATGAACCTTCAGGAAGAGGGAAGAAGTGCGGATTTTGGGCATTACACTCCCGTCATTGTCAGTTTCAAATTTGCCTCTTTGGCCATTTACGGATTGCTGATCCGCAGAATCTATCGCACGGGAAAGAAGAAAAAGGAACTAAGTCGTAAAAACTTGATATGGCAACGCAATGTATACTTCATCCACGTGGCCTACATCTTTTCTTATGGCGTCTATGGGTTCTTGATATATTACCAGGTGTTTTCCGGATTTCTCTTCCACCTTCAGCTGATCAGTATGTCTGC
>JBPEXP010000366.1:0-2423 GCA_052031475.1 Flavobacteriaceae bacterium
ATCATAGGCCGTGGTAAAGATAATGGCGCTATTTACCTCAACAATGTCGAAAATCTCAAAAGAAAGCCCGTCAGAGAGTTGAATATCCAGAAAGATCAGGTCTGGGTGTTCATTCTTTTGAAACCAGTCTACAGACTCTTCTACGGAATGCAGCATGGTGGAAACCTTAACTCCCTTTTGGTCCAGGAGGCGAGAAAGCCTGCGTGCGGCAGGTTTTTCATCTTCAATGATCAACGCGTTCATCAGGTAATGGGTTTATTTAAAGTTATTGAGATTGGCTTCTTCCTCTTCGAGTATCTTCTTGATCTGCCTTTCCTCCCAGGTTTTCAAAAACGTAAACTTATGGCGGTAGACATAAAGCCCGTGAATCAACAAGCCGATCCCCCAAAGGAGGGGCGTGAGTAAAACATTGATGTCGATCCAATGGTAGAACTCCGGGGCTAATTCCGGATTTTGACTACTCAGGTAATCCACCAGTTCGAACTTCAGGACAACGATAAAAATATTGATCACGATATAGCCGACCACATGTGCGTGGAAAGACTTGATATCTTTCACCCTTTTCCTGGCCGCTTCTCTTTTTGAGTACATATCTTCCATGAACTGTTCTTTAATTGAAATTCTCAGACTCGTTTTTGTATTCTTCCATAAATTCTGCGATCCTTCTTTCTTCCCAGCCACTGCGGGCAAAAGGAAGGACTTGGAAAGTATGCAGGCCGTGAATCAGTAATCCAATACCCCAGAAAACCGGAGTCATAAACGTTGGGAAGGACCAAAAATCGTAGTTGGTGTCCATACTGCGAATCACAAAACTGCCCATAACAATGGAATTGATCACCAGGTATATGCTGAGGTGAATATAGAAACCCTTCAGCTTTTCAAGTCGTTTTTTGGCCCGTTCTAATTTGTCGATCTCCATAATTCTTTTTCCCTTTGATGATAAGCTTTGGTCTTCTAAACTATTTGAATTTTTCGGCCTGTTGCCTGTCTTCATCCATATATTTCTGGATCTGCTTTTTTTCCCAATCTCTTCCAAAAAATGGATTCAGATGAAATGTATGCATAGCGTGGAACAGCAGACCTATTCCCCAGAAGATCGGAGTTACAAATGTTCCGAAATTCCAGAAACTGTCCGATTCCCCTATACTGCTAATAGCTATATTTCCTATAATGAATGTATTAACCGCCAGATATACCAGCAGGTGGATGTAAAATCCTTTTAATTCATCGAGCCTTTTCTTTGCCCTCTTTAACTTCTCTTCTTCGTAGTATTCCATTGTGTTAAATAGATTTTTAATTCAGGAGAATCAAACCCATCGGTCTTCGTTTCCTTCATCTTCTTCCATAAATTCCCTTATCTTCCTCTCTTCCCAGTCTTTGCCAAGAATAGGGCTGTATCCAAAGACTTTCAAGGCGTGGAATAGAATGCCTATCCCCCAGCCAAACGCTGCCCAAAGAAACCACATATAACGCCACTCGTTGGTCCAGTAATTGATCCCGGCCAACAGCGCGATCACCAATACGTATGAGGTGATATTACTGTAAAACTGCTTAAGTGTTTCCACTCTTTCCTTGGCCCTTAAATACTTGTTTTCTCTGTTTAAATCTTCCATGGTTATTTATCTTGATCTGTCCAAATTTCTAAAATGTCATCCAGTGGCTCTAAAAGTCCTCCTTCTCCATTAATTCCCTGAGTTTCCTTTCTTCCCATCTCTTACCCCAAAGCGGATTGTAGCCGTAAACCTCCATGCCGTGAAGCAGCACTCCAAGCCCCCAGCCTAGCATGGGAAAGATGACCCACGGATAACTGGTAGTTACATAGTTCAACCATGTCAGAGATGGTATCACAATACAATAGGCAGTCAGGTTTCCATAAAATCCTTTGATGGCTTCAACCTTCTCTTTTGCTTTCTGATATCTTTTGTCTTTGATATATAGATCTTGTGCTTTCATAACTGATATTTGTTTGGTGAGCATAGGCAAGTAAACACTGAAACTCTTGGTGTCCTTGTCTATCCGGACCTTTTTGTCGGTAAGCAGACTGTATCGCTGCTGAATATTTCTCAGCCCCACACCGCTGCTTTTCTTTACCACTTGTTTCTCCTGCAGATTATTGGTGACTATTAGAAAACCATCCTGTTCAAAAACCCTGATATGAAGGGGTTTGCTGTTAGTAACTACATTGTGCTTTACCGCGTTCTCCAAAAGCAATTGGAGGGAAAGCGGTACGATTTTAGCCTCGGGCTGGGAACAGTGTTCCGGGATATCAAGTACAATGCTGTCTTCAAATCTCATCTTGAGTAAGCGGACATATGTCCTGGCAAATTCCAATTCTTCCTCCACCGATACCAGGTCTTTATTCTTCTGCTCCAGCACGTAGCGATATACCTTGGAGAGCGATGTAGTAAAGCGCTGGGCCTGGT
>JBPEXP010000367.1:0-3560 GCA_052031475.1 Flavobacteriaceae bacterium
GGCATCCCGGCATTGGCCGAAGAATTACAGATTGCAAGGGATCTCTTTATTCTGGAATATACCGGCGGACGGCTCCACATACCCACCATCTCCACGGCAAAGTCTGTCAGGCTCATAGCAGATGCCAAGAAAAAAGGACTGGATGTGAGCTGCAGCGTGGCCGTTCATAATCTCTGGTTTACAGACGAAGTACTTGAGGAATTTGACAGTAATACCAAGGTGATGCCACCTTTGCGCCGGCCCGAGGATGTACGGGCGCTTAGAAGAGCCCTGAAGGATGGTATTGTAGATTTTGTCTGCTCGGATCATACGCCCATAGATGTGGAGGAGAAAAGGGTAGAGTTTGATAATGCCGCAAACGGCACTCTGGGCCTGGAAACTGCCTTTGGCATCATACAGCAGATGTACGACACGGAAACTTCGGTAGATTTATTTCTCAGGGGCCGTGTGCGTTTTGGTCTTGAAGTTCCGGAGATCACCGTAGGATCAAAAGCAAATCTGACCCTGTTCGACCCGCTAACACAGTGGGAATACAGTGCCGAAGATATCATGTCTACCTCCAAAAACAGCATGTTTACAGGGCAGACGCTCAAGGGCCGGGTTTACGGTATCTATGCCAACAAACAGTTAGTAATCTAATTTATAAATGGCCGCAGAAAAACAGGGTAAGACCACTGCAATTGTTGCTTATATCACCATGGTAGGCGCCCTGATAGCTATTACCATGAATCTTGAACACAAGTACGAATTCGCCCGTTTTCACACACGTCAGGCTTTTGGTTTGCATCTGGTATTCCTGGGGTTTGCCATTTTTTTAAGTGTTTCTTTCAATAAATATGCCTGGTACGCCCTTTATATTTTTTACACGGTCCTCTGGTTCTATGGATTTATCAGCGCGCTGAACAATACTCAAAGACCAGTTCCATTATTAGGGCGATATTTTCAGAAATGGTTTACCTTTATTCAATAGTCGTACTGCAACCTATCGCTCTGAACCCACTATTAATATCTTTTCATTAGCAGGTAAACCTTTACTAATCAACCAATTTGTCCGATATCATGGAAGACCAGAACTTATCCCTGCAACATCTCGTACGCCCTCCTGCCGGTAATCCGGATCGCCCCCCTGCCCTATTTATGTTTCACGGTTACGGCAGTGACGAAGCAGATCTGTTTTCCTTTGCGGGCGAATTGCCCGAACAGCTTTACATCATATCCGCGAGGGCCCCTCTGCCACTGCAGCCTTTTGGTTACTGCTGGTATACCATCAATTTTGGTGCAAGTTTTGGAAAGTGGAGCGACGTAGAGCAGGCACGGGCGTCCCGTGATCTCATTGTTGCTTTCATCGGTGAGGCTATCGAAGCCTATAATTTGGATCCGTCAAACATCAATTTGCTGGGTTTCAGTCAGGGTACCGTGCTCAGCTACTCAGTAGCCCTTTCCTATCCTGAAATGATCAGAAATGTGGTAGCTCTTAGCGGATATATTGACGAACCTGTTTTACTACCGTCTTACCAAGATAAGGATCACGGCCATCTGAGTATCTATGCCTCCCACGGCCAGGTAGACCAGGTCATCCCGCCAGCTTGGGCTCAGAAAATACCTGAGAAATTGAATAGTTTGGGTATTGAGCATGTCTATGAAGAGTTTCCCACAGGGCACGGAGTTTCCCTGCAGAATTTCCAATCATTCAAGAACTGGCTAGTAAAGCGAATCTAATTGCTCCTGGTATAGAGCAGGTGGTCTACCAGGTTGAAATCTATACTCAGGTCGTCCTTTAATTCATATTGGATGAGCAACTCTCCCCAGAATTTGCCATCCGAAAAATCGGCGATCAGCCACTTGTGATTGAGCAATTTAATCTTGTTGATCTTAAAGGAGCTCTCCATCCCTTCATAGGGCACCAGAGGATTGTCACCTCTTTGCTCATTGGTTTCCAGAAGCTTATCACTAATATATCGTTCCGGGTCTTTCAGGTCTAAATGCTCGTAATAGGCCAGGGCGTCATCGTTGTTCTCAAGAGAAAAATACTGCATGTCCATAACACGGAGTCGGGCCTGCTGCAGGGAGTCTTTTAGTGATTCTGCCTCTGCCTGGCTTCGCTCCAGTTTCTCTGTTGCAGACTGTTCGCGGTTGCTCCCGCTTACCGCAAGGTACAAGGCTATCAGAGCGGAAAAAATAAAAAGGTAGAGATAGATCTTGCTTTTCATAAAAGAGAACTTTAGCGTGGATGTCAGCCGATGTTAATCTACATTGACCACCAGATTATCGTAGGCCAAATGTACGTCTTTCGGAAGAATTTTTTCCACCTCTTTATGAAAGCCCAAATAGTGGCTGATGTGTGTGAGATAAGTTTTCTCAGGCCTCACCCTTTCAACAAATTGCAGGGCTTCTTCCAGGTTAAAATGTGAGTGGTGAGGTTTGATTCTCAACGCATTGATAGACAATATTTTAACCCCCTTGATCTTTTCTACTTCTTTATCGTCTACGGTCTTTACATCAGTGAGGTAGGCAAAGTCGTCTACGCGGTATCCGAATACCTGGAGGCGGTTGTGTTTGGCATCTATGGGGATGGCTTTTTTGTCTCCTATTTTGAATGGTTTGTCCTTCTTTACTTCGTGTTCCTCCACCGCAGGTGCACCGGGATAGCGGTCATTATCTGCGAAGATATAGTCAAAGCGATGTCTGAGGTTCTTCAATACTCTTTTATGGGCAAAAATGGGTATATCTCCCTGTCTGAAAAAATAAGGCCGGATATCATCTATACCGGCCGTGTGATCGGCGTGTTCGTGGGTGAATAAAATGCCGTCCAGGGTATCTACCTGATTGCTCAGCATCTGCTGCCTGAAATCAGGCCCGCAATCGATGACATAATTGTATTTTTTCCAGGAAAGAAGGACGGAAACACGGAGTCTTTTGTCTTTTGGATCGCTGCTTTGGCAGACCGGGTGTTTACTCCCTATGACAGGTATTCCCTGCGATGTGCCAGTGCCCAAAAACGTTATTTTCAACCCCTTGTCTATTTAAATCAAATTTATAACTTATTTATTTATTAGATTTATCAATAATCTTAACTTTGTTAGAGCAAATCGTTGATGCATGGCCTCAGTACTGAATAAAGAGTCTGCCTTTGAAAACATTCCTTCGCTGAAGGCAAAAGCCCTGAGGATAAATTTGAACCCCGATATTTATGGAACCTTCGCCGAGATAGGTGCCGGGCAGGAAACGGCCAGGCATTTTTTCCGATCTGGTGGTGCCTCAGGAACCATTGCCAAAGCCATGAGTGCTTACGATAAGTCCTTTAGCGATGCAGTTTACGGTAAGGAACCCGACGGTCGTTACGTAACTCAGGCTCGTCTAAAACGGATGCTGGCGCATGAGATGAACCTCATGGTAGAGCGTATAAGTCGTGATGAACATCCTGACCGCTTGTTCTTTACCTATGCGAATACGGTTGCTACCATAGATTTCTCCAAGCGCTATAAAGGACACGGTTGGCTGGGAATCCGATTTCAGCTGGATCCCAAACAGAAAGATTTTGACGAGATCATCCTGCACGT
>JBPEXP010000368.1:0-5217 GCA_052031475.1 Flavobacteriaceae bacterium
GGATCGGTAAATCCTACAGCCGTTGTTGCCGTGGGCGCATGGGGCATCCTCTACCCTCCGGCTGCCCTAAATGAGAGGGTACAGGACCGGGATATATTTCTTGAATTAGCGCCAAAAAGTGACGATCTCTGGTTCAAGGCGATGGCCCTCCTCAATAATACCCTCACCGTTCAGGCTGAGATTTTGCCAAAAGAACCCATACCGATCATTGGAACGCAACGAATCTCTCTGAAGAAGATGAATGTGGATCAACATTTGAACGATCGGCAATGGCGTGCTTTATCGGACTATTTTAAGCTGGACCAATTGATTTTCGGCAATGGGGAACCTATGGAAACAGAATAGGAAAAAGTCGATACCTTGCCTCATATGCCCGTATCGACGATGCTCAGAACATCTGAGAATATTATATGGATGATGGAAGATATAAAAAAGGAAATTGAACACTGCCTCAGGGTTTTGGAGCAGGGTGGAATAATCCTCTATCCAACTGATACCGTTTGGGGAATAGGCTGTGACGCCGCTAATGCAGAGGCCGTACAAAGGATTTTTAGTCTCAAGCAAAGATCAGACAGCAAGACGATGATCTGTCTGGTAGCCAATGATGTCATGCTGGAACGACATGTAAAGCAGGTACCTGACCTGGCCTATGACATTATCGATCTCTCCGAAAAACCTGTGACCATAGTCTATGACGAGCCCGTGGCAGTGGCCCATAACCTGATTGCCCCGGATAACACCTTGGCTATTCGGGTAGCCCGGGACCGGTTTTGCCAGCGGCTCATTTCGCGATATGGAAAACCAATCGTCTCTACCTCTGCGAATATTAGCGGTCAGCCTACACCCAAGTCCTATTCAGAAATAAGCGGGCATATTTTAAAAGGTGTAGACTATGTGGTAAATTTGCATCGGGAAAAGATCAATTCACAACCCTCTTCCATCATCAGACTTAAGAATGATGGCACTGTGAAAGTGATCCGTGAATAGAAGAATGGGCAAAATCTACAGGGAAGCTATACAAAATCCGGTCTTTTCGCTTGTTTCCAAAGCTGCAGACAAACTCCAGATAGACTGTTATGTCATAGGTGGATATGTTCGGGATTACCTGCTGGGCAGGACGGTGGAAAAAGATATAGACATCGTTGCGGTGGGCAGCGGCATCGCTCTTGCCAAAGAGCTAGCCAATTCTTTGAAAGGCAAGCCTCAAATTAAGGTTTTCAAGAATTTCGGTACAGCCATGCTGCGATATAAGGATCTGGAATTAGAATTTGTAGGGGCGAGGAAGGAAAGCTATTCCCGTGAAAGCAGGAAACCCGTTGTAGAAGACGGAACTCTGGAAGAAGATCAAAAAAGACGGGATTTTACGATCAATACCCTGGCATTTTCCCTCAATAAGGATGATTTTGGAGCATTATCCGACCCGTTCGGAGGATTTGAAGACCTGAAAAAAGGGATTATCAGAACGCCCCTTGATCCGGGCATTACCTATTCGGATGACCCGCTGAGGATGCTCAGGGCCATCCGGTTTGCAGGCCAGTTGAATTTTGAGATCGAACTTGCCTCTCTGCAGGCCATCAGTGAACACAGAGAGCGGATAAAAATTGTATCCAAAGAGAGGATCGTGGAGGAATTGAACAAAATGATGCTTTGCGACAAACCTTCTATCCCGTTCACATTGCTTCACAATACAGGCTTGCTCCATTATATACTGCCGGAATTAACTTCCCTGCAGGGGATCGAGGAAATTGAGGGACAACGGCACAAGGATAATTTCTGGCATACCCTGGAAGTGCTGGATAATATTTCTCAAACCACTGATGACCTTTGGCTGCGTTGGGCGGCCCTGCTGCACGATATTGGCAAAGCACCTACCAAGCGCTTTGACAAGCAGGTCGGATGGACCTTTCACGGGCATGAGTTTGTGGGTTCCAAGATGGTCTATAAACTTTTTAAAAGGTTAAAGATGCCTCTGAACGAAAAGATGAAATACGTTCAGAAGCTGGTTTTGCTCAGTTCAAGGCCTATCATCCTATCTAAGGATTTTGTCACTGATTCTGCCGTGCGACGACTGGTTTTTGACGCCGGTGATCACATAGACGATCTTATGACCCTCTGTGAAGCAGACATTACGACCAAAAATCCGGGAAGGCAGAAAAAATACCTCAACAATTTTCGCCTGGTAAGAAAAAAGATCCAGGAGGTGGAAGAACGGGACCGGATCAGGAATTTTCAACCCCCTATCACCGGCGAATTGATTATGGAGACTTTCGACATCGGGCCATCCAAGGAAATTGGTATCATCAAAGACGCTATAAAAGAAGCCATATTAGAAGGCGACATACCCAATGAATACGATGCAGCCTATCAACTGATGCTCAAATTGGCCGAAGAAAGAGGACTGAAACGCAGCCGTCAGGAATAGAATGAATCTTAACCTCAAACCGATGATGAAAACCTACAGAAAACTGGCCATAATATCGCTGCTCCTGGTATACCTGGTCATTGCTGCAGGATCCATCGTGAGAATGACGGGCAGCGGCATGGGATGTCCGGACTGGCCCAAGTGTTTTGGTTATTATATACCACCTACGGAACGAGCAGAGCTGGAATGGAAACCCTCCAGGGAATATAAAAAAGGCCAGGTGATCATCCGCGGCGAACAATTACTAGTTGCCAGTGCTGATTTCGAATCTGGTTCTGACTTTGAGGCTTCTTACTGGGAAGCTTATACCAAACACGACTATGCCGAATTCAACGTCTACCACACCTGGACCGAGTTCATCAATCGACTGCTTGGTGCCCTGGCCGGTCTGGCCGTATTGATAACGGCCCTGGTCTCCTTGGCATTCAGAAAGGAAAATAAAAAGATCTTGATCGTATCCTGGCTTGCTGTAATAGGGATGGGCTTTCAGGCCTGGCTGGGAGCAACGGTGGTCTATTCCGTATTGGAGCCCCTGAAGATCAGCATGCATATGATCATGGCGCTTATCATCGTAGCCCTTCTGATCTATTTGGTATACGCATCTTCGGAAAAATCCAAAACCACGGTCAGTTCTAAACTCATTACCAGACTCATTACCCTGGCGCTGGCTTTGACCCTCATTCAAATCATTTTGGGCTTGCAGGTACGTCAGTTTGTAGATGATCAGATCGATTTATTGGGAGAGCAGGCAAAAGCGCTTTGGCTGAAAAGCCCGGAATGGGGTTTTTACGTGCACCGCTCTTTTTCCGCTCTGGTTGTTCTTCTCAATGGTTATATCGCTTACCTGGTCTATAAAGGTGGCCTTGACCTCAGAAAAATTTATTGGGTACTCGTCATCATCGGACTTGAAGTTATATCCGGAATAGCCATGTATTATGTAGACTTTCCCCTGGGTAGTCAACCGCTTCACCTGCTACTGGCCGCCATCTTGTTCGGGCTGCAATTCCACTTATTCCTCGAAACCCGGCAAAAGAACTATTCTTCGTAACTTTGGAATAACACCAAACTAAGACATGATGATCTATAAGATCAGGATCATTCTGGATGCTGAAGATGATATTTTTCGCGATATAGAGATCGAGGCAAAGAACAGTCTTGAAGAACTTCACAATACCATTACCCAGTCTTTTGGATTTATGGGCAATGAAATGGCATCCTTCTATACCTGTGATGAGAATTGGAACCAGCAGGAGGAGATTGCCCTCTTTGACATGGAAGAGTTTGGAGCGCCGGCCAGGTTGATGAATAAAACCTCGCTCGATGAGGTGCTTTCCGAAGAGAATCCCAAGATGATCTATGTTTACGATTACTTCAGTCTGTGGACCTTCTTTGTAGAACTGGCGGATATCGCAAAAAAAGAAGATGGCAGATCCTACCCCAACGTACTCTTCAGCTATGGAGAACTGCCTGATTCCCCTCCGGAAAAACGATTTGAAGCAGATCCGAATTTTGACCTGGGTGACGGCGGAGAGAGCTATGAAGACCTCAATTTTGACGAAAACTGGAACTAGAAGAACAGTCGGCTGCTACTGAATTTTGATGTTCTTGTCGATAATCTGTTTCATACTCACATCCTGGTAATTCCTTTTTACAAAATCTAATGCCAATTCAAGAATTTCTCCCATATTCTTGCTGCGTTTGAACTTAACGTCCATGGTCAGCTCGTAGATCTGCTTGCCCAGTGTTTTGATGTTCTCTGCCATGGAAATATCATCGGCCTTGCAAATCTCAATGAGTTGATTGATCCGCTCCCCTGAACTGATGATCCTTTTGGCGACGATGGACCTTTCTTCGATCTTGTATTGGTCTACCGAATCTGTTTGGAGCTTGTCTTCGACAAGACTGACCATGGTATAATTCTCCTTGAAAAATTGAGGGCGGTAAACTTTGAGCTTTCCCTCGAAGCTCTGCTGGTCAAAATCAATGGCCCTGATCTTATAGACCACATGGTCAAAATCATGCATGGGGACGATCACGTAATTGTAGGACCTCATATCACCCAGAAGACGGATCATGCATCGCTCATTGAATTTTACGAATTCCTTGGCCAGCTGTGCCTTCTCGGATTCCGTACAATTAGGCAGCATTTCCTTGATAAAGACATCGCCCGGGATACCTGCGATGTGCTCTTCGATCAAAGTGTCTTTATAGACCAGGAAATTCAGGTTATAGGGCGACAACATGTGCTCCAGTTCCAGGCCATAGATCCTGGAAGCATCGGTTCTTTTTACATAGAAATAAATAAAATTATCATTGAGGATGTTCCGCACCTTTATTCGAAAAGGTTTGGAATTGCCGAAAGTGCAAAAATCTACGGCATCGATATTGAGATATTGAAAGATGCGCGATCCACCATCTGAATGCAAGATAGAATAGACCCTTTTCAGGCTCAGATCGATCTCCTGTCTTTCGGAATCCGAATAATAGACCCGTATCCACATGGTATCCTCACCATTCTTGTCATAAACAACCACCGAACCTGCAAAACGAAGCAAATCATCGTAAAAAATAGGGATCTCAATTTTGCGGTTGTATTGCTCCAGGTAGGCGTCCAGCTTCTCGCTAACCGGAAAAGCCGGTTTCTTCTTCGACATTAATCGCTCATCAGACATATATTCGTGGATATTTTAATGATGGGTCCTGTAACAAATCAGTGAATCCATCGTCAAGTTACTATAAAGTACTATAATTCAATCCTTCTCCTTGGAAAAAATACTGACCGTACACGAACTTAC
>JBPEXP010000369.1:0-6635 GCA_052031475.1 Flavobacteriaceae bacterium
AAGACCAGATCAGGTAATTATCAATATTATATTGATCATTACAAAAAGACCATAGAGCATCTGGGGCTGGAGGGGATCCATTGTATCTGCTATAATTTCATGCCTGTTCTGGACTGGACCAGGACGGATCTGTCATACAGACTGGAGGATGGAGCAAAAGCGCTGCGGTTCGAACTAAAGGCATTGGCCGCTTTCGACTGCCACATCTTAAATCGTCATAGTGCGAAAAGCGATTATAGCGATCATATTCTGAAGGCGGCGGCAGATTATTATAAAAATCTGAGTGAGCGCGAAATTGAAAAGCTCAAAGAAACGATCTTAGCCGGTTTGCCGGGCTCAGAAGAAGGATATTCCTTGGCAGACTTCAAAGCTGCTTTGGAAAAATACCGCGAAATTGATAAGGATGTCCTGGCAAAGAATCTCAGCCTATTCCTTGAGGAGGTCATACCGGTGGCGGAAAGATTTGGCCTACAACTCGCACTGCATCCAGACGATCCGCCCTTTCCAATACTCGGCCTGCCAAGGGTAGCTTCCACAGCTGAGGATATCAGGCGCATCCTCTCAAAGCCAGACAGTTTTGCTAACGGATTGACCTTCTGCACCGGCTCCTTTGGGGTGCGCAAAGACAATGACCTTCCCGCAATGATCGATCAATTTGCAAACCGCATTCATTTTGTACACCTCAGAAGTACACGCAGGGATGAAGAAGGAAATTTCTTTGAAGATGGACATCTAAGCGGCGATGTGCCAATGTTTGATGTGGTAAAGAAACTCATGAAACTGGCTGCTGCACGAGAAGGTGACCTACCCATGCGTCCGGACCACGGCCATCTGATCCTGGACGATCTTCACAAAAAGACCAATCCGGGTTATTCGGCCATAGGAAGACTCAAAGGCCTGGCCGAATTGCGGGGTCTCATGTTTGCACTTCAGCAGGCAGGTTGAATTACCTCCATATAGATTCGGCGCTGCTCACTTCAAAATCCAGCAGGATGAGGTCTGAATCTGAGCCGTTAGTTACATCCAGGACCGTGTAGTATTCCCTTGGAAATACTTGGGAGGTCATTACGTACTGGCCTTGGTTGATGAAGACTTCCACTGAAGACCAGTCCATTAATATGCGGATCTCAAAAGGCTCGTCAGGCAAGGTATTTACTGGCATCTTTTGTACGCCAGGTGCAAACTTTTCGTGAAAATCTACCTGTCCTGACTTGCTTCTATTGAGGGTAAATTCTTCGCTATCCGGTGAAAGAGAAAGTAAGAGAGTATCACCGGCGGTATTTGAAAATGCCAGCTCAAAATCCCGTAGGGCCGTTCTGAAACGAACCTCGGATTCGTTAAAATGGTCAAACTCAAAATGATGATTCCCATTCCCGCTGACCACGATATTCTCCTTGTATTCAGATTTAAATACCGTGCCCAGCTGATCAAGCGGATAATTAGTAAGCTGGTAGCTCTCCCCGATTTTTCTTAAGCCTAGTTTACGAGGCACCGTCATCGCACTTCTCCACTCTTCTGTGGGTGTATTCCTGGCATAGTCCCAATTGCTCATCCAGCCGATGAATATACGTTTGTCATCGGGCACATTATTGTAGGTAACACCGGCATAATTATCCCTTCCCCAATCCAACCACAATGCATCTTCCTGTTTGGAAGTGAATTCTCTACCATCCCAACTTCCCAGGAAATACTGCGTGCCACTGCCCCCGTTGGGTGCCCCGGGGTTGATGCTGATGATCAAAACCCATTTTACTTCCCCTGTTTCATCTACAGTCAGAGGAAACAGATCTGGGCATTCCCAGACGCCACCGTGGGCACCAACATCACGGCCAAACTCACTCAAGAAAGTCCATTCTTTTAGATTCCCTGAACTGTAAAATTTGGCATGATCTCCTGCCACCAGGACCATAATCCAACTGCCTGAAATATCATCCCAGAAAACTTTAGGATCCCTGAAATCTCTAATCCCTTCATTCCCAAGGACGGGGTTTCCTTCATAAGGGATCCAACTCTCTCCATTGTCCAGGCTATAGGCTATACCCTGAGTTTGAAAATCATCTGTTCCTTCCTTTTCACCATTTGGATCGTGATAGGTAAAAACCGCCACCAAGGGGGTTTCTCCCGCTGTGGCAAATCCGGAAGTATTGTTTTTATCAACCACGGCACTGCCCGAAAAAATATAGCCATGTTGGTCAGGATAGAGAGCAATGGGCTTGTGCTCCCAGAATACCATGTCCTTGCTCACGGCGTGTCCCCAGTGCATAGGGCCCCAGACAATGTCTTCAGGATAATATTGATAGAACAGGTGGTATATGCCATCATTATATACAAGTCCGTTTGGATCGTTCATCCACATTTCAGGCGGGGAATAGTGAAATTGCGGCCTGTACGTTTCCGTGAAAAAATTCAGGTCCGGACCTACCTCTACTTTCTTTTCCGGTTCACCTGCACAACCCAGGTGGGATAAAACCAGGATGATAAGAGATATAAGTGTCAGGAAATGGCGGATGTGTTTCATGCTGCCTGTTTTGGCTAAAAATACTATTTATCCGTTAAATAGCTTTCTGCTAATATGAAGAGTATAATACATTAATTTTGGTGCCAGTAAATTAGGTAGATGAGACTTCGTTTCCTGTTTTTCTTCAGTTGTTTAATCCTCGCATTTTCATGTGCAGGTCCCACAATTGATGACGTACTCAAAAGATATAATCGCGAAAGTGTACCCTATATCCAAGTAGAGGAACTGGCCAGGGCAAAGCATGTGGTCATCCTGGATACCCGCGAGTGGGATGAGTTTGAAGTGAGTCGTATACCCGGGTCTGTCTGGGTGGGAAACCAAAGTATCAACTTAGTTGATTTAAAAGCTACTCTTCCTAATACAGATACTACGATTGTCGTTTATTGTTCAGTAGGAGTGCGTTCGGAAGACATGGGCGAAAAGCTTTTAAAGGCCGGATATACAGACGTAAAAAATCTTTACGGCGGAATTTTCGAATGGAAGAACAGGGGATATCCCGTCTTGGATCCGAAGGGAGTTGAAACTGATAAAGTACATGCCTACAGTAAGTATTGGGGACAGTTATTGACTGATGCAAAAAAGGTATATTAGCTGGATTAATTTTAGGCGTTGGAAGAGCGGAAGAACCTCCTGATCATTTTCACCAGAAACATTCAATTAGGTAAGTGCAAAACCAGGCTGGCCCGAACCCTGGGTCCGGAAAAGGCCCTGGAAATTTACCGCCTACTGGTTAAGCACACGGCTGAGATCAGTAAGGAGGTAGTGGCCGATAAATGGGTCTATTACTCTGAATACCCAGAGAAGGAAGACCTCTTTGATCCTCTGATCTTTAAAAAGTTCAAACAACGGGGAGAAGACCTGGGAGCCCGTATGGAAGAAGCTTTTAAGCAGGGCTTTGACAGCGGTTTTAAAAAAATCGTCCTCATAGGCAGCGATATCATGGATCTGTTTCAAGATGACCTGAGCGCTGCATTTGATGCATTAGACCATAGTCCTTTTGTAATAGGACCTGCCCGGGATGGCGGATATTATCTTCTGGGTATGAAAAAATTAAAAAGGGAATTGTTAGCTGATATATCCTGGGGCAGTGACCGCGTTCTGGCAGAAACTCTTCGGAAATTGCAAACAAAAGAATACAGTCTCCTCGACGAGCGGAATGACATAGATGTCTATGAAGATTTGATCGGCATACCCGGATTGGAGAAATTTCTAAAGAAAGGAAAGAATGACTAAAAAACAACTAAAAGAATCTACGGATTACCTAAAATCTAAGGGCTTTGTAGAACCGGATATCGGAATCGTGCTGGGTTCAGGACTAGGCAAATTTGTAGATGAGGTTCAGAATCCAATCGTTGCCCACTACCACAATATTCCGTTTTTTCCCCTGGCCACGGTTGAGTTCCATTCGGGCAAATTGGTTTACGGAGATCTGGCAGGTAAAAAAGTGGTGGTCATGCAAGGAAGATTTCATCTTTACGAGGGATATGAGATGACGGATATCGTCTATCCGATCCGCGTAATGCACCAACTCGGCATTAAAAAACTTCTGGTGTCTAATGCGGCAGGCGCTATTAACCTCTCGTTTAAAAAAGGTGATATCATGCTCATCGAGGACCATATAAACCTTCAAGGTGCCTCGCCATTGGCATTCAAGAATGTCGGGCAATTTGGAGACCGATTCGTAGATATGAGTGAACCCTATGATGTTAAAATGCGTAAGGAAATTGAACAGATCGCCAAGAGGGAAAACATTTCTCTCCGTAAAGGTGTTTACGTGGCTGTTGTAGGGCCTCAATTAGAAACCAGGGCGGAATACAGGATGCTAAGAACGCTTGGGGCAGATGCCGTTGGCATGAGTACCGTTCCCGAAGTAATTTGTGCCAATCATTTACGACTACCCATAGTAGCGGTTTCTGTACTCACTGACGAGTGCGATCCTGACAATCTTGAACCGATTGACATAGAGGAAATTCTGGATATAGCATCCAGAACAGAACCTAAAATGATTAAATTATTCACTGAATTAATAAATAGACTATGAGTTACCTGGATACCACAGCAGACCTTTACAAGGAGGCTGCCCTTACCCCCGAAGAGGGATTGTGCTGTACGACAAATCCTGTGTGGCAGTTCCCCGGATTGTCCATTCCAAAGATCATGCTCGAAATGAATTACGGATGCGGGAGTACGGTTTCTGCCCAAGACCTGGTAGATGATCCCAAAGTGCTTTACGTAGGTGTGGGCGGTGGCATGGAATTATTACAGTTTGCTTATTTCTCCAGGCAGGAAGCTGGTGTCATTGGAATAGATGTAGTGGACGAAATGCTTGATGCCTGCAGGAAAAATTTAAAACTGGCCGAAGAAGAGAATGATTGGTTTAAGTCAGAATATGTTCAGCTGATCAAAGGTGACGCATTTCAATTACCGGTACCGGATGAGAGTATTGATGTGGCCGCACAAAACTGTCTCTTTAACATCTTTAAGAAGGATGAACTTAAGAAGGCCATTGCCGAAATGTACAGGGTCTTAAAACCACACGGTCGGCTGGTAATGAGTGATCCCGTCTGCGAACAACCCATGAATGAGGCGCTGAGGAATGATGAACGACTTCGTGCACTCTGTCTCAGCGGCAGTATTCCTATCAAACAATACGTAAAAATGCTGACCGATGCAGGTTTCGGAACCATTGAGATAAGGGCGCGCAGAAGCTACAGGGTACTGTCTCCCAACCACTATCCGACAGAAGAACTGATCCATATTGAGTCTATAGAAATAGCGGCCATCAAAGATCCCATGCCTGAGGACGGCCCCTGTGTTTTTACAGGAAAAACAGCTATTTACTACGGGGACGAGAAATATTTTGACGATCAGAAAGGACATGTCTTATTGCAGAATCAGCCATTGGCTGTCTGCGACAAAACAGCGGCGGCACTGGCAAGGTCGAGTAAAGATATATTTATCAGCGAGAGCACCTGGCATTATAACGGAGGGGGCTGCTGCTAAAAACCGTATCATATCTCCTTAATTCATGAATGATTAAAATGTCTCTATTCTTTGGAATTATTTCCGCTCTGATCCTTCAACCGGCCTTTATTTGGCAATCGCATGATGACGGCAGGGTAATTACTTCAACTGACCCGGTATCTTCCCTGCACGACACATGGGATGAACTTCTAAAGCAATATGTAGACAGAGATGGTAA
Source organism: Flavobacteriaceae bacterium (assembly GCA_052031475.1). Taxonomy (GTDB): domain Bacteria; phylum Bacteroidota; class Bacteroidia; order Flavobacteriales; family Flavobacteriaceae; genus JAHEJJ01. The sequence goes on from JBPEXP010000369.1 coordinate 5,721, forward strand.
TGTAGACTATAAAGCCTTTCTGAAGTCCAAAACAACCCTGGAGGAATACCTCGATCTATTAGCGGTAAATGTTCCTGAGGATGAAGATCCAAAGAAAGTAAAACTGGCCTACTACATCAATTTATACAATGCGGCCACCGTAAAGCTGATATTGGATCACTACCCTTTGGAGAGCATCAAAGACATCAGCAGTCCCTGGGATCAGAAATGGATAAAAGCCGCTGATAAGGAACTATCACTTGGTGAAATTGAACATAAGATTTTAAGAAAGATGGGGGAACCCAGAATACATTTTGCCATCAATTGTGCTTCCTATTCCTGTCCCAAACTTGCTAGCCGGGCCTATACCGCGGAAAACCTTGAATCTCAGCTAGAATCTGCCGCTGTGGATTTCATCAACGACACTAAAAGAAATCGCATCAACCCGGAAAAAGCCGAGATCTCCCAGATCTTTAAATGGTTCAGATCCGATTTTACCGAAGATGGGAGCCTCAGGGAATACTTGAACCGCTATTCCCAAAATCCGGTAGGACCTGATAGTAAACTAACTTATATTAAATACGATTGGAGTCTGAATGAAGCCAAATAGAGATTCCAAAATGCTCAGCATTATCATCCCGGTCCTCAATGAGGAGCGATATATATTGCCGTTATTGTCTTATCTGAAAAGTTACCAGTCAGATCTTATCCATGAGATCATTGTTGTAGACGGGGGAAGCAGCGACAAAACAGTTCAGTTGGCTTCTCAGGAAGCAGTTAGAATACTTAAAGCTCCCAGAGGCAGGGCCTCACAAATGAATTATGGTGCATCGCAGGTTTATGGAAATATTCTGTATTTTCTTCATGTGGACACTTTCCCACCTCCGGGTTTTGAGAAGGCCATTGTAGAGGCCGTTAATAAGGGGTTTCCATCAG
>JBPEXP010000037.1:0-7664 GCA_052031475.1 Flavobacteriaceae bacterium
GATGTTTTTTCTTTTTCTCATGACGAACCCTATAGAATAGAGTTTTTTGGCAATGACATTGAAAGCATCCGGACCTTTGACGTGGAGACACAGCTTTCCACAGGCAGCTCCAGGAAGATTACGATCATTCCCAATGTGGAAGACAAATTCCTCCATGAACAACGAGGCGGCTTCTTAAAATACATCCCCCCGGAGACCATTGTCTTTTTAAAGAATCGCGAGCTGCTCTATGGACGTCTTGACCTGTTATTTGATAAAGCTACCAAGGCATTCGCAGAACTCTCAGGAGAAATAAGACAGTCGCAACCCGAAGAGCTATTTGTCAATGCTACCAGCACTAAGAAGCAACTGACCGATTTCTGTGTGGCCGAATTCGGTTCTTCAGCTACTGTACTTGAAGACGAAAAGGTAAATGAACGCTTTACTTTTAAAACAAGACCTCAGCCCGCATTTAATAAGAAATTTGATCTGCTCATCGACAATCTCAAGCAGAATCACTCAAAAGGCTACGATAATTACATCTTCTGTGCTACAGAGCAACAGGCACAGCGATTCCATGATATTTTTGACGAGTTGGATGCCGAGATCCATTATAAAACCCTTGTCCTGCCCATCTACCAGGGTTTTCTCGATGAAGATCTGAAAATAGCTTGCTATACAGACCATCAGATCTTTGAGCGATACCACCGCTTCCATCTCAAGAACGGCTATGCCAAGAAGCAGGCTATTACGCTGAAAGAGCTCAATAAACTGGAGATTGGCGATTACGTGACCCACATAGACCACGGAATCGGAAAGTTTGGCGGACTAAAAAAGATCAGCGTAGAGGGCAAAAAGCAGGAAGCCATTAAATTGATCTATGGAGATAGAGACATCCTGTATGTGAGTATTCATTCGCTTCACAAAATTTCCAAGTATAACGGAAAAGATGGCGCCACACCTAAGCTTTATAAGCTCGGATCCCAGGCATGGAAGAAACTAAAACAAAAGACCAAAGCACGGGTTAAAAAGATCGCCTTTGACCTCATCAAAGTATATGCAAAAAGGAGAATGCAGAAGGGCTTTCAATACGATCCCGACAGCTATCTGCAACACGAACTGGAAGCTTCCTTTATCTATGAGGATACCTTAGACCAGAGTAAGGCCACAGAAGATATCAAAAAAGACATGGAGAGCGAGCGCCCCATGGACCGGCTGGTCTGCGGTGATGTTGGCTTCGGTAAGACGGAAGTTGCCATCCGGGCCGCTTTTAAAGCGGTGGACAATGGGAAGCAGGTGGCCGTCTTGGTCCCTACAACCATCCTGGCATTTCAGCACCAACGAACCTTTACCGAACGGCTGCGAGACATGCCTGTGACCGTAGATTACCTGAATAGATTCAGGACGGCTAAGGAAAAACGCGAGATCCTCGAGAAAGTTGAGAACGGATCACTTGATATTCTTATCGGGACCCACCAGATCGTCAATAAGCAGGTTCGCTTTAAGGATCTCGGCCTATTGATCGTAGATGAAGAACAGAAATTTGGTGTAGCCGTAAAAGACAAGCTCAAGTCTATTAAGGAGAATGTAGATGTACTTACACTAACAGCGACCCCGATACCGCGAACACTGCAATTTAGCCTGATGGCTGCCCGCGATTTGTCCGTTATCAACACCCCTCCTCCCAACCGATATCCTATAGAGAGCCAGGTGATACGATTTAGCGAGGAGATCATCCGGGATGCCATTATTTACGAGATCCAGAGAGGGGGACAGGTGTTCTTTATCCATAACCGAATAGAGAATATCAAAGAGGTAGCCGGCATGCTGCAACGTCTGGTGCCTGATGCCAAGATGGCCATTGGCCACGGGCAGATGGAAGGCAGAAAGCTGGAAACCCTGATGCTGGCTTTTATGAACGGCGAAATCGACGTGCTGATCTCTACGACCATTGTTGAGAGTGGCCTGGACGTGACCAATGCCAATACCATATTCATCAACCGGGCCGATAATTTCGGGCTGAGTGATCTGCACCAGATGAGGGGCCGGGTGGGCAGGAGCAACAAAAAGGCATTCTGCTATTTTATCACACCTCCCTATGAGGCTATGACCCAGGATGCGCGAAAAAGAATCCAGGCGCTGGAACAGTATACGGATCTGGGAAGCGGCTTTAATATCGCTATGAAAGACCTGGAGATACGTGGAGCAGGAGATCTGTTGGGCGGCGAGCAAAGCGGTTTTATCAATGACATCGGCTTTGAGACCTACCAGAAAATTCTGGCCGAGGCCATTGAAGAATTAAAAGAAAACGAATTCAGGGAGCTCTACGAAGAGAAAGAAGTGCGCGAGTATGTCAAGGATTGTCAGATAGACACGGATTTTGAATTGCTCTTTCCAGACAAATACATCAACAATATCAGCGAGCGACTCAATCTTTACAAGCAGCTAAACGAATTGAACAAGGAAAGTGAGTTGGCAACGTTCCGCGACCAGCTGGTGGATCGCTTTGGACCTCTGCCCAAGCAGGCGGAAGATCTTCTAACCTCAGTCCGTATCAAATGGATCGCCAGGGAACTGGGTCTGGAGAAAGTGGTCATGAAAAAAGGCCGAATGACCGGTTATTTTATAGGTGACCAGCAGTCTGATTTTTACCAGAGTCCGGTTTTTACAAGAATTTTGCAATATGTTCAGCAGCATCCTGAGAAGTACAGGATCAAAGAAAAAGAGACCAGGAACGGCCTGCGGCTCTTGCTTCAGTTTAAAGATATCCCGTCTGTAGACGATGCCTACAGGGCCATCAGCCCATTTAGTTTTCACACCGAGACGGTTGGATCGTGAAAAAGGTATTTCCTTAGAGCGATCTTAAATCCTTGATAGTCTTAAAGGCCGTGTCTACCTGATCGTCATTGACCAGAATAGTGAATTCATTGGTTGTGGAGATTACTTCGTAGAGTACAATACCCTCCCAGGCAAGCCTCTGAAAAATAAAGTAATAGATGCCCGGAACAGATACGTTCTCAGCGGGTAGCTTTACCGTAATAGAGGAAAGATTCTCAGCTTTCTGTGTATACTTTTCATTTTTGAACAAAGACTCCACGACCGAATCCAGGCTGTTGCTGACCACAATATTTAATTCGTTTACACCGCGCGAAGAGGTGTAGAAAACGTCTTTGTTCTTGTTTACTTCCTTGATCAGTTTTGACTGGTTCTCTAAGATGGTATCTGAGATGAGGAAGGTAAAATCGGTTAATGAAGAACGAACTGTGATCTCGCCGATGTTTTTCAAAACTTTGACAATCCGGTGAGTGGCGCGAAACTCCAGGTCGTCCGAAAGTCTTTTCAAGGCCATAACGATGGCCCCGTTCCTGATCTCTTTACCCAGCTCTTCCTCGATTTCAGGTTTGATGAGACGGCTCAGCGAGGTGAGATTGATGATCCCCTGGGATAAGGCGCTCTGAAGAAAAGGCTTTTTCTTTATATAGTGTTCCACTACAGAAGATATGGTCTTCATTATCGATTGATTTCAGTCAAAAATAACAAATTGTTATAAATAGAACTATTTGTTTTCAACGCTTTCAGAAGTGGTAGAAGGCATCTTCAACGTGTTCCACAGTAAAACCACCTCGTTTCCGGACCAGTGTAATGATATCAAAGCGCACCTCCAGGTCCAGTTCCTGTTCACAGATGTAGTGGTCTGCAGCCATGGTCAGAAGTTTCCTTTTTCTGACCGATACGGTCTCGGAGAGATCCTCGTAAAAAGAATCGCTTCGGGTCTTTACTTCTACTATAATTAGGGAGTTGTCCTTGCGTGCGATGAGGTCGATTTCGGCTTTCAGATAGCGGTAATTTTTGCAAAGTACCTGATAACCAAGCTTTAAGAGGTATTTAGCTGCGATGTCCTCACCCGCTTTACCCAATTTGTGAAATTGGCCCATTTAAGTGGTTTTTCTTAAAATATTGGGTTTTTCATCGAAAATAACTTGCACAAACCCCGATTTTAGGACCAAGTATGTAAATTGGCTTCAGTATAACGAAAATACTTGGATCGCGATAATATCCATTCTATTTAGACGTTAAGAATTTGCCCCTAAGCACATGATCGTTCTTAAAGCCTAAAAAGACTATGGAATTCTTCGTTAATTGTAATACCTCTACATTAGCGCCGTACACAACTCCCTTAGATAAACTGAGGGCGGCGCATCTGTACAGAAGACTGGGATTTAGCGCCTCAGTACAAACGATCGACCAGGCCGTTGGCCAAAACGCAGGAACATTGGTAGACAACCTCATCAACGAGGCCCTTGCCATGCCCCCTACAGCAGCTCCCGCCTGGGCAGATTGGAACAACAACAACTATCCCGCAGATGACGATGCCGCCAGTGCTCTCAGAAGAGCTCAGGCCGAAGAATGGCGCGTTACCTACACCAATGCCCTCCTCAATAATAATTTAAGAGATCGACTCAGTTTCTTTTGGAGCAACCACTTTGTAACTGAATTGGATGTGTACAACTGTAATTCCTATCTCTATTATTATACCAATTGCCTTCAGCGCAACGCCCTGGGCAACTTTAAAACCTTTGTGAGTGAAGTTGGTCTTACGGACGCCATGTTGTATTACCTGGATGGGGCATATAATAATGGTAATAACCCCAATGAGAACTACGCCAGGGAGCTTTATGAGCTATTCTCACTTGGAGAAGGCAACGGCTATTCCGAAGATGATATTATAGAAACCGCCCGTGCCTTAACCGGCTATGTGAACAGAGGTGAAATAGGTTGTGAGCCTGTTTTGTTTGATGCAACCCGCTTTGATGCAGGTAGCAAAACTATACTCGGGCAAACCGGGAATTGGGATTACAACGATGTCATGGACATTCTGTTCAACGAGCGCGCCAACGAAATTGGTGAATTTGTCTGCCGCAAGCTCTACGAATTCTTTGTACACCCGGATTCTCTTGACGCCACGGGTAATGCCCAGGTCATTATTGACGGCTTAGCGGCAACCTTTGTCAGTAATAATTTTGAGATTGCACCGGTCTTGTCCCAGCTGTTTAAGAGTCAGCACTTTTTTGACGACAACGCCATAGGTGTCATCATAAAAAGTCCCTTTGATCTTTACCTGAACTTTATAAAGGAAACCGGCTTTGCTTATGACGACGGTACCGTACTCAATGTAGTGGATACCTGCGCCATGCTTAGCCAGGAATTATTTGATCCTGTAGACGTTGCCGGCTGGCAGCGAGACAGAACCTGGATCAATACCAATTTCATTATTGGAAGATGGTTGTCCAGCGAAGTATTTATTGAAGGCTTCTACCAGAGCAATGCAGAACAGTTCAGAACTTTTGCAATGGACGCTGTGGGTCCGGCTGATAGCAATACCAGCAACCCGGAGACCGTGGTTCGCGCCATTGTTGATAAACTGACCCCGAAAGGACTGCTTACTGCCCAGGAGTTTCAAAATGCGCTGGATGTCTTTAAAATAGACGACGTCCCCGAGAATTACTACGGACCGGATCATACGCCGGGCGGACTCGGCCTCTGGATGCTGGCCGTTAGCCCCGAAGTACCCTTGCAGGTATTCCTGCTGTTGATGTACCTGTCCAGACAACCAGAATTTCAATTAAAATAATACCTACGACTATGTGTAACACTCATCTACCACCCCATATAGACCCTAACAGTCACGATCAGGAACACAAGTATTGGAGCAGGCGTTCATTCCTGCAGGCATTAGGCATTGCCGGGTCGGGCACCATGATGCTGGGCAGCAATATGCTGACCGCTTCGGCGCCGTCCCCACTGACTGCGGCGATTGCCAATGCCCCATCAGATGGCATCCTGATCCTTATACGCCTTTCCGGCGGTAACGACGGCTTGAGTACGGTAATCCCTATTCAGCAGTACGATACCTATGCCAATGCAAGGCCTAATATCTACATTCCCGAAAGTAAGATCCTGAAACTCACAGACGATTTTGGTATTCCTACCTACATGAATGCCCTGGAACCCCTATGGGGCGACGGCCAATTCAAAGCTGTTCACGGTGTAGGTTATGAGAACCAGAGTTTATCTCACTTTACAGGATCCGACATTTACGCCAATACAGACCTGACTACCACGGCCACAACCGGCCTGCGTACAGGATGGATGGGCAGGTATTTTGAAGAGCTTTATCCGGATTATCTGCTGAATCCGCCCGCGGCTCCGGCAGCAATCCAGATCGGACAGTTTGGAAACCTGGTCTTCCAGGGCGAAGAGACCAATTACGCCTTTGTGACTTCCAATATCGATCAGCTGGAGGAAATTGCCCAGACAGGACAGCAGTACAGCCTGGATCCTGGTTTGTTTGACGGATGTATGTACGGCGATCAATTAAAATTCCTTAGGGGAGTAGCGAACATCACCTATGAATATTCAGGGCTGATCCATGAGGCTTATGAAAGAGGTCAGAACCAGGTTGAGTATCAGGACAACGGATTTGCCAGACAGCTGGCCCTTCTGGCCCGACTGATCAAGGGTAATCTGGGAACCAAGGTGTATATGATCTCTATGGGAGGATTTGATACCCACGGAAATCAGCCATTGGCCCACGAGCGTCTTATGACCAATCTTTCTGTGGCTGTTCAGAATTTCTATGATGACCTGGCATTCACCCAGCAGGATGAGAAAGTTCTCAGCATGACCTTCTCGGAATTTGGAAGAAGGATCTTTGAAAACGGTTCTAACGGTACGGACCACGGTAAAGCCGCTCCTACACTGTTCTTTGGATCTGGACTTAACGGAAGCGCTTTTGTAGGAGATCACCCGTCACTGGATGCGCCAAACAGCAGGGGTAATCTGGAGTACACCATGGACTTCAGGGATCTCTATGCCACCGTACTGGCCGAATGGCTTTGTGTGCCTATCCCACTGGTAGAACAGCATTTGCTCAATCACCCTTACAACCCCATTAATTTAGGCTTTAATTGTAGCGGTGTTGAGTTCCCTCCTATCAATTCGGATAGCGATCCGCCAACCCCTCCGACGCCGGACGACCCAGTTGCGGAAAATCCAACGCCTGAAGAGCTGGAAGCGATCGAACACAGGCCGTTCTACCCAACCGATGGCAATCCTCACATTTACCTGGAAATGCCGTTTACAGGACATGTAGACATTCAGTTGTACAACATCCTGGGTCAGAACATCGGTACGGTCTATAATGAGATCATGCTGGAAGGTTCGGCCGAGATCAATATTCGCGAAAGAATGAGCAAGCATTTGTCTACCGGAAAATACATCTACAGAATTCAGGTGTCGGATAGAAAAATGTCTAAATCTATTATGGTAGCTTAGGCTATCCCTACTTAGCAAGCATACCCTCAAATAACTGGTCCTGCTTTAAGAACGTATGCCAGGTGTTTGGGGGTTTTTCTATTTCTTTCTTTGAGCCGTGAAGGCCAATCGCTATTTTTGTGCCTTAAATCCCAGCGGATGTCAAAACCCAAGCGATACACTATTACGGCCGCCCTTCCCTATACCAATGGCCCGCTTCATATAGGGCATCTGGCCGGTGTATATGTGCCCGCTGATATTTATGCGCGCTATCAAAGACTTCAGGGCCGGGATGTTGCCTTTGTCTGCGGCAGCGATGAGCACGGGGTGGCCATACCCATGAAGGCGAAAAAGGAGGGTGTTTCTCCAAA
>JBPEXP010000370.1:0-1900 GCA_052031475.1 Flavobacteriaceae bacterium
TCAATAAACAAGACGGCACCTTTAGCGAGGAAGCAGAAGCATACGGTTTAGCCGATATGGGTATAAGCACACAATCGGCCTTTTTTGACATGGATAACGACGGGGACCTGGATTGTATAGTGATGAATGAAAATGAATATTATGGCGTGGATCCTATAGCCCTGGAACAACTCATAAAAGGAAATCCGGAGGCCGCATACTTTAATAGCTCTCATATTTACCTGAATGAGGGAGGGAAATTCCGGGATGTTACTGTTGAGGCCGGAATTCAGCGACCTATTTTCGGTTTGGGGCTATCTGTTCACGATTTCAACAAGGACGGGTATACAGACATTTATATTGCAAGCGACTATTACCTGCCGGATGCCATGTTTATCAACAACGGCAATGGCACCTTTACTGATCGAATAAAGGAATACACCAACCAGATTTCCTACTTTGGAATGGGAATGGACGTGGCCGATATAGACAACGATCTTCTGGAAGATATTTTTGTGCTGGATATGGCTTCCAGCGACCATGTACGGTCCAAAACATTAATGGCTTCCATGAATACTAACCGTTTTGATTACCTGGTCAATAAAGCGGGCTTCCATTACCAATACATGTTTAATTCCCTGCAGTATAACCACGGCGAGAATCGTTTTTCCAATATTGCTCACCTAACGGGAATTTCCAATACTGACTGGAGTTGGACGGTGTTAATGTCTGATTTTGACCTAGATACCAACAAGGACATTTACATTACCAATGGATATCGGCGCTATGCCCTGGATAACGATCTGCAACAGCAGGTATTCCGGGCAAGGCAACAATACGGGCAAAATATTCCCATGAGCGTGAAAACCAATTTGTACGAGGCCATGCCTTCCGAAAAATTGCCGAATCTCCTATACAAGAACACGGGGAATCTAAATTTTATTGATGCCGGTGAAGCTTGGGGCCTGGGTGATTATTCCTTCAGTAACGGTGCTGCGATGGGTGACCTGGACAATGACGGGGACATTGATCTTGTCGTCAACAATATGGATGAGAACGCCTTCCTGTACAAGAATCTGTCCGTAGATAAAAAGCTGGGAAATTATCTCAATGTGGAATTAGTAAGCCGCATAAGTGAACCTGAAGCCGAGGTAAGAATATATCACGGGAATTATACCCAATTAGTAACTCCAAAAAGAGTCAGGGGATACATGGCCGCACATGAAAACATGGCACATTTTGGACTTGGTGCTGATAAAAAAGTAGATAGTTTGGTTGTAGCTTGGAATGATGGAACGATTGATGTCCGCTACGATGTGCTTGCCAATCAAAAAGTAGTAGTTGACAAAAGTGAAGCGTCAAAGACAGGAAAATTAAGGTATTCATCAAAATCCCTATTTCAGCAAGTAAATCCTGAGGACCTGGGTATTCGATTTACCCACAGGGAAAATAATTACGATGATTTTGAGGAAGAAGTGCTACTGCCTTATAAACAATCGCAGTGGGGACCGCCCTTAGCTGTAGCGGATGTAAACAATGACGGATTGGACGATGTGTATTTCGGTGGAGCTTCCGGACAGGCCGGTGAATTATACCTGCAAGCCGGAGACCGTTTTCGATCTAAATCGAATCCCGATTTTGTGCGCGATTCCGGGCATGAAGATACAGATGCCTTGTTTTTCGATTTTGAAGGCGACGGAGATACGGATCTCTACGTTGTTAGTGGAGGCAATGAGTTTGATATACACTCTTCCTTCTATTCAGACAGGCTCTATTTAAATGATGGCCAGGGAAATTTCAAAAGAGCGGATCAAGCAGCATTAAATAGTTTTCCCCAAAGCGGCAGGACAGCCGTGTCTTTTGATTTTGATCAAGACGGCGACCAGGATATATTGGTTGGTAACGGTGTAATCCCCAGGCA
>JBPEXP010000371.1:0-5443 GCA_052031475.1 Flavobacteriaceae bacterium
TGTTCCTGCATCCTCTTGGCTGTTCACCCGCAGCGGTTGAACAACTGTTACAACCCATATTTTTTATCTTGATTCGGCCGGATTAATACCCGGATTCCGAAAAAGGTTCATAAATAATTCTTCAAGGGTAAAGATAGCAAATACTTGAAGGCTTTTGAAAATACGATCAGAGTATTCTCTAAAAGAATAGAAATGTTTTGAGAATCAATTCTTATATCGCAGCACAGGAGACCTGCCTTTCTTGAAGATCTTATTGCTGTACTCTTTTCCCTTCCTAAGCTTTTTCTGCTCCTCAAAAGGCAGTGAATGAATATCTTTGCAATCTTCACTGCAGCAGTTATTCATTTTTGCCGCACATTCATCGCATTGAATAAAAAGCAGGTGACATGCTTCATTGGCACAGTTCACGTGGGTGTCACAAGCCTTTCCGCATTGATGGCATTGTGCGATTATGTCCTCGGAAATACGCTCTGCACGTCTTTCGTCAAATACAAAATTCTTCCCTATGAATTTGTTCTCCAGATCCTGATCCCTAACCTGCCTGGTGTATTCTATGATGCCGCCTTCTAACTGGTATACATTCTTAAATCCTTTGTGCTTGTAATAGGCGCTGGCTTTTTCGCATCGGATACCTCCGGTGCAGTACATGACCAGCTTCTTGTCTTCCTTGTGATCCGATAGCTGTTGTTCAATGATATCGAGCGAATCTCTAAAAGTGTCCACGTCCGGTGTGATGGCATTTTTAAAATGACCTATTTCACTTTCGTAATGATTTCTCATATCCACCAATACGGTATCCGGATCTTCAATGAGTTCGTTGAAAGCCTCCGCATTCAGGTGGATTCCCTTATCAGTTACATCAAAACTCTTGTCATTGAGCCCATCGGCAACGATCTTTTTGCGAACTTTTACCTTGAGCTTCAGGAAGGATTTATTGTCTTGTTCTATCGCGATATTTAATCTGACGTCCTTTAAGAAACTGATGCTGTCCAGGTGCCGTTTAAAAGCTTTAAAATTTTCAGAAGGCACCGATAGCTGGGCATTGATCCCCTCATGGGCTACGTATATCCTACCCAGGACATCCAGTTCATTCCAGTGGATGAACATGTGGTTTCTGAAAATTCGCGGATTCCCTATATGGGCGTACTTGTAGAAAGAAATAGTCAGGCGGTCCTTACCGGCCTGGTCAATAAGAGCTTCTCTTTCCTTAGCACTTAATGTATTGTACAGTTGCATGCTATACCAATGATTAAGACTTAAGAATAGTGGGGCAAAATTAGCAATAATAATGCTGCAGCCAATAAAAAAAGAGCTCTGAGTAACTCAAAGCTCTTTAAAGACCACTCCGATTTTTCCTTTTTCATAGGTGTTACAATGGAGGATATGGTCCTGTATGGGCAGGTAATTAACCTTTGGATTTAAAATATTGTACGAACACCTTTTCTGAATGATACGCTTTGACCAAAAAGGTTGCTTACTGCATTGTTATATGCAAAAAGAAATGGTAATTTAGCTTTCCTATCAAATGTTTACGTAAATGAGTAGTGAAAAAGAAGCCAAGCTAAAAGCGTTAAAACTTACCCTTGATAAACTGGACAAAACCTATGGCAAGGGAGCCGTAATGAAAATGGGCGATAATGTGGTAGAAGATGTTGAGGTCATTTCATCGGGCTCCATAGGGCTCGACCTGGCCCTTGGCGTTGGAGGTTATCCCCGTGGACGAGTTATCGAGATCTACGGACCAGAATCTTCGGGTAAGACCACTTTAACCTTACACGCCATTGCCGAAGCCCAGAAAAATGGAGGTATCGCTGCTTTTATTGACGCGGAACACGCATTTGACCGATTTTATGCGGAAAAACTGGGTGTAGACATAGACAACCTCATCATCTCACAACCCGATCACGGGGAGCAGGCACTGGAGATCGCAGATAACCTGATCCGCTCAGGGGCAATAGACATCGTTATCATAGATTCTGTGGCCGCGCTGACCCCAAAGAGCGAGATTGAAGGTGAAATGGGAGATTCAAAGATGGGCCTTCACGCCCGGTTGATGTCGCAGGCGCTCAGGAAGCTAACAGCATCTATCAGCAAGACCCGCTGTACAGTCATTTTTATCAACCAGCTACGTGAAAAGATCGGCATCATGTTTGGCAATCCTGAGACTACTACCGGTGGCAACGCGCTTAAATTTTACGCTTCCGTAAGGTTAGACATCAGGAGATCGACCCAGATAAAGGACGGTGACGGACAGGTGCAGGGAAACAAGACCCGGGTCAAAGTAGTAAAGAACAAAGTAGCCCCTCCCTTCAAAACTGCTGAGTTTGATATCATGTACGGCGAAGGAATTTCTAAAATTGGCGAAATCCTTGACCTGGGAGTAGACTATGAGATCATCAAGAAAAGCGGTTCCTGGTTCAGCTACGGTGAAACCAAGCTCGGACAGGGGAGAGATGCAGTAAAAGCACTGCTCAAGGATAACCCCGAGCTTCTGGAAGAACTTGAGGACAAGATCAAGGAGGCTATCCAGACAGTTAAGGTTTAACCTCTAAAGGCCTCTTTTCCCTAAGTACGTTTTCTAAGCAACCTTTAGTACTAATTTTCATCTTTTTGTTAATGACATGTCGTGATGACCATGAAGAAAACGTTCTTTTTCATACTCTGCTGTATCTCAATTTTGAATACTTCATGCAGCCTGAATGACGATAGTGTAAATTTCAATTTCGTACCGCTGCAAATTGTACGTGCAGATTTTCCGGAGTCTTTTACCCTCAACGAAACTTACAATATTAACGTCACTTATATCATCCCCAACAATTGTGTGGTATTTGAGGGATTTGATGTAAGCTATATCAATACAACAAGTAGAAATATCGTTGCTATTGGCTCCGAACTGGAAGGGGAAGCATGTAATCTCATTGCTGTAGAAGCTGAAGATTCATTTGAATTCACCTGTCTGTACTCAGACACTTATTACTTCAGGTTGTGGACTGGAGAATCAGAAAACGGGGAACAGCAATATTTGGAAATCGAGGTTCCGGTTGTTCCTTAACCGGAGTGCGGACCTTAAACTCTAGCCAACATTTTGAGTAGTCTGAAAGAACTTATATCTGGTTGTAAAAAAGGCGACAGAAAGTCCCAGGAGCTGTTGTATAAACAGTACTCAGGTATATTGTTCGGAATATGTCTCAAGTACTCGAGAAACAAAGTGGAAGCTGAGGACAATTTGCACGATAGCTTTATGACGATCTACGATAAAATAGGACAGTATAAAGCAAAAGGATCCTTTGAAGGCTGGATGAAAAGAATTGCGATCAATACGGTCTTGCAGAAATACAGGAAGGAACAGCATCTCAACCTGGTTAATGACAACGTGTCTGAAGAAATTGAGCTGGACGTAACTTATGGCGATGTGAGCCTGCAGACCCTGCTCAGATATATCCAGGAGCTGCCAAACAAATACCGTCTTACATTTAATTTATATGTGCTGGACGGTTACAGCCATAAAGAGATCAGCGAGATGCTGGGCACTTCGCTGGGTACCTCAAAATCCAATCTGGCGAGGGCCAGGGTCATATTGAGAGAAAAATTGAAGAAAGAAAACATCAACATAGCCTAATACCAATTTGCATGAACAAGAAGAATATGGATGATCTTTTCCGGGAAAAGTTGAAGGACTTCCGAGAAACACCCGATGAACGGGTGTGGGACTCCATTGAACACTCCCTGGATAAGAAGAAGAAGAAAAGGAGGGTGATCCCGCTTTGGTGGAAACTGGCAGGGGCTGCAGCCGTATTGCTTATCGCATTATTGGCTATCAATCCATTTAGTAACCCAGAGCTGCCCGATCAGCCGATAACTGATACAGATCAAACCACTGTTCCAGCAGTAAAGGATGAGACGGAAGATATTATGAAACCTGATGGCGAGGAGGGAGACCTGCCGGAATCGTCAGTTGCAGAAACCGGCATAGAGCAGCCAGCTGATGAGGGTTATCAGGATAGGAACAATATTTCGGAAGATCGTTCGGAGTCACCTATGAAAAAAGCCCTGGACGACACAAAGAATGAAAAAAGCCGACTGGCAGGAACGGAAGGTGAAATAACCCCCATGCAAAAACAGGAAGGGGATCAGCTGGTTAAGGAACAGGGAAATGAAGCTATTTCAGTTGAGGACAATGCGGTGGCAGTGACACAGGAAAAGACTGACAAGGCGGCTGCTCAAGTTGAAATCACTCAGGATGTTGAAAGTGACGCTGCAGTTGCAGCTGCGAAAAAACAACAGGACGTACCTGAAGAATCCGCTGTTGCAGAAAACCTGATGCAAGAAGAAGAAAAGCCGGATACTTCTGGTAAGAAATCCATATTTGACGAGATTGATAAGGAAGATGAGATTATTGCGGAAGAAAGCGGATCTAAGTGGTCCGTGGGTCCTACCATAGCGCCGGTTTACTTTAACACTTTTGGTGAGGGTTCGTCTATCCACTCGAATTTTGTCTCCAACTCAAAATCAGGAAATGTCAATCTGAGCTATGGAGTTGCGGTTTCCTATGAAATTTCAGATAAATTGAGCCTGCGATCAGGATTGCACAAAGTGGATTATGGTTATGATACCAATGACATCACCTTTTCCTCTTCCCTGGTTGCTTCTACCAGCACCCAAATAACCAATATCAATTACACCACTACCTCGAGGAACCTGGTGGTTGAGAGTAATACCACGCCTGTTAATCCCTCGGAGTTTGTAGCTAACGATATCGTTGCCCAGAATCCATCAAGAAGTGGGCGGATGGTTCAGGAATTCGGCTACCTGGAAGTGCCTATGGAACTGAACTATTCCTTGCTGGACAGCAAGTTCAATATTGACCTCATTGGTGGTGTGAGCTCACTATTTCTGGTAAATAACAATGTGATTTTAGAGTCGGGCGGAACATCTACAGAAATGGGTGAGGCCAATAATATCAATGATGTCAATTTCAGCACAAACGTCGGATTAGGTATAAACTATGAATTAAATAACAACATGAAGGTTCACCTGGAACCTATGTTCAAATATCAACTCAATACCTTTTCAAATACCGAAGGGAATTTTCAACCTTATTCTCTCGGTGTTTACACAGGTATGAGTTTTAAATTTTAATCTGTGAAAAAGAAAATGGCAGCCGCCATCAAAGAGGTTGGTTAGGTTGGTTACGGCATTTTATGCAGTAACTACAGAAACGCCCTGTATCCACAAGCAGGGCGTTTTTTCATTTTAAATTTCAGAGTTAAGCGCTCTTCAATTCCTTTAAGATTACGTTTCGAACTTTTTCCCGGAGTTCAGACTTTTGCTCTTCCGCCAGATGCTCCGTATTGTGAAATTGATGGATCTTTACTCTTAATGGACCCGGTCCGCCGGCAAAGAAAGTAAAGGGAAAACGTTTTTTGTTGTCCAGAAAGGTTAT
>JBPEXP010000372.1:0-1739 GCA_052031475.1 Flavobacteriaceae bacterium
TATGAATTGAAGGGAGATAAGGAGAAAGACCTGGAAGCCCTTTCAAAGTTCAGCGAAGACTGGAATAATGTGGGCAAGGTTCCTTTTTCCAAAAAGAATGTCAACTCAAAGTTTAACAATATCGTCGCTGCCATACTTAAAAAGGCAGGGATTAGCCAGCACGAGTCCGAGTTGCTTAAATACGGTAGTAAGATCAGTCAGTTAGAATCTAAAGCTGACGATAGGGCAATTCTAAAAGAAAAGACATTTATCCGCAGGAAAATAGGTGAAATCAAGGATGAGATCCGTCAATTGGAAAATAACCTTGCATTTTTCAATGAATCATCGGAAGATAATCCCCTGGTAAAAGAAGTAAGGGATAAGATAGATAGCCACAAAGAGTCCCTGGCCACGTGGAAGAGCAAGATGAAACACCTCAACATTCTCCAAAATACAAGAAACAAAAAAGAGGACCAGAGCTCTGAAGAGGAATAAATTCATAACCGATCTCAAGAAAACAACCTTAAAATGCAAATAAAAATCCTGTTTATAGCTCTAATAATAAGTTCTATGGCCAAAGCACAAGAACACGAAAACCTCCCTTATGAATCCATCCCGGAATACCCGGAAGAATTTACCCCGGGCACGGTGGTTAGTCGTATGATAGACGGACTGGGTTTTCGTTATTACTGGGCTACAGAAGGGCTCACGGAAGAAAATCTCGGCTTTAAGCCTTCGGCTACAAACCGCACAATTGGGGAAACCATGGATCATATCCACGGCCTGGCCAGAGTCATTTACATGTCGGCTTTGAAAGAGGCAAATGATCCCAAAACCAGACCGGAAATCCCGTCAGACTATGCCACTAAAAGAAAAGAAACCCTCGATTATCTAAAAAAAGCCAGTGAAATTTTTTTGATGTCAAATAATTTAGAGGAGCACGAAGTAATTTTTGTTCGAGGCACGGATGAGGTAAGATTTCCTTTCTGGAATCAAATTAATGGCCCGATTGAAGATGCGGTCTGGCATAGCGGACAAATCGTAGCGCTACGTAGGGCGGCTGGTAATCCAATAGACCCCAATGTAAGCGTATTCAGGGGAATACGTTCTGAAAAATAGACTTTGCACAGTTTATAAGTGCGTTATTTTGAGTATCTTAACAGAAGTTACACCCTGATCTGAGCTACCTGATTTTATTAAAACACTATATGAATCTTTAAAACAAACCCTATGAAAAAAATTCTAATGATTGTTTGCCTCTTTGCAGTCGCCGGGTTTACAAACCCCACCTTAAAACTCACGGAAGCTGAGCGGGATAAGGGCGTAGAAGAATTGAAGCGCACAAGGGAAATGCTTAAAACGGCCCTCAAGGGACTCAGCGAAGAACAACTTTATTTTAAACCCAGTCAGGATGCGTGGTCAATTGCGGAAATCGTAGAGCACCTCACAATTTCCGAGCATGCATTTGCAGATATGCTCAAGGGTTCTTTACAAACCCCTGCTGATATGACTAAGCGAAGTGAGGTTAAATTTACTGATGACCAGTTGATGCAATTAATTACAGACCGGTCCAATAAGGTTAAGACTTCCGAGCCGTTTGAACCTACAGGGAAATTCGGTAATTATGAAGAAACCCTGGAGGCTTTTATGGAAAAGCGCAAAAAGCACATTAAATACATCAAAAAGACAGATGATGATCTGCGCCATCATTACGGAGAACTACCTTTCGGAACAATTGATGGCTACCAAATGATTTTATT
>JBPEXP010000373.1:0-2383 GCA_052031475.1 Flavobacteriaceae bacterium
ATCATTGAACAGATCGAGATCATCAAAGATATACTGGATAAGGGTTACGCTTACGAGGTTAACAATTCGGTTTATTTTGATGTAAACCGTTTTAATAAAGACTTTCAATACGGAAAATTAAGTGGGCGCAATCTGGAAGATATGATTGCAAATACCAGGGATCTTACCGCCCAGGATGATAAGAGGAATCCCCAGGATTTTGCACTTTGGAAAAAGGCCGAACCACAACATATAATGAGATGGCCTTCACCTTGGGGTGACGGCTTTCCCGGCTGGCATTTGGAATGTACTGCTATGAGCACCAAGTATCTCGGAGAGACATTTGATATCCACGGGGGAGGGATGGATCTAAAATTTCCCCACCACGAATGTGAAATAGCCCAGGCCGAAGCCAGTTTTGGTGAACCCCCGGTTAAGTATTGGTTGCATTCCAATATGCTCACGCTTAACGGAAAAAAAATGGCCAAATCCACAGGCAACAATTTGTTACCCAACGAAATTTTCAGTGGTGACAACAAAATCCTAAGTAAGGCCTACACCCCGGCAGTAGTCCGCTTTTTTATGTTTCAGGCGCATTACACCAGTATTTTAGATCTGAGCGATGAGGCACTTCAAGCTTCTGAAAAAGGATATTATAAATTGATTGAGGCCATGCAGTCTCTTGCTAACCTGGAAACTGGTAAGCAGACGGACTTCGATATTAAGAGTTGGAGGCAGAAGTGTTACGACGCTATGAACGACGACTTTAATTCTCCTGTGCTTATAGCCCAATTGTTTGAAGCTGTTAAACGTATTAATCTCATCAAAGAAGGGAAAGAGTTCATTACGGAGAAAGACAAAAAGCTGCTCACCGTTATAATGGAAGATTTTGTGCTGGATGTACTGGGGCTAGAAACTTCTGTTGAGAGCGAACATACAGATACGCTGTACGAGGTGGTAAATTTGCTCATAACCATGCGCAATGAAGCCCGAGCAAGTAAAGACTTTGATACTTCAGATCGGATTCGCGATCATCTTGCCGAAATTGGCATTCAGCTTAAGGACGGCAAGGACGGGACAACATTTACCATTTCATAAGCCCCGTAATTCCACAGGGGTATCATGTTAAGAAAAATCCTCATAGCGCCATTTATCTTCCTGGTTCGAGCCTACCAGGTTTTAATATCGAGTTGGACACCTTCCTCATGCAGATATTCACCTACATGTTCAAACTATACATTGGAGGCACTGCGCAAGCATGGACTATTTAAGGGAGGATGGCTTTCCATTAAAAGAATTGCCAGTTGCCACCCCTGGGGCGGTGAAGGTTTCGACCCTGTGCCTTAACATTAAATTCCTAAGGATTTATTAGGCCCTTCCCCAGCCAGTATTTATTATCTTAGCCGCTCAAATTAATTTCCTATGTTCTTTTTAGGCATTACCTGGAATCCGGACGATACCATATTTAAGTTGGGCGTACTTCAGATTAAGTATTACAATATGATGTGGATCGTGGCTTTTGCAGTGGGTTGGTTTATAATGAAGCGTATTTTCCAGAGTGAGAAAAAGTCACTTCAAAAACTGGATTCACTCTTTATCTACACGGTTATTGCAACCATGCTTGGCGCCAGGTTGGGCCACGTGTTTTTCTACGATTGGTCGTACTACAAAAACCATTTAATAGAAATACTCCTGCCTATTCGTGAGAGTGCCGATGGGGCATTATTTGGATTCATCGATGGATATGAGTTTACCGGGTTTACTGGGCTGGCCAGCCATGGTGCGGCGATTGGAATAATCATCGGGATGTGGCTTTTAACCCGTAAATACAAGGATCTGAAAATGTTATGGATTCTGGACCGTATCGTGATTCCGGTATCAATAGGCGCTTTCTTTGTGAGGCTTGGGAATTTCTTTAACTCTGAGATCAACGGAAAGATTGTGAACAAAGATTTCTTTCTGGCTACCCGTTTCGTCAGGGATTCAGATGATATGCCTGCCGGGCGGGCCCTGGCACTTACCGGTGAAAAAACTGTAAATGCTGCCTATAAAGCCCTTGAAGAACAGCCTAAGTACGCCGAAGTGCTTAACTCCATTCCATTCAGGCATCCGGCCCAACTTTACGAAGGTATCTGCTACATTGTTGTCTTTGCAGTATTGTATTATCTCTATTGGAAAACACCTAAAAAGAACCAGCCGGGCTTTCTATTTGGACTGTTTCTGATCCTTTTGTGGACGGTGAGGTTTTTTGTTGAATTTGTCAAGAAAAGCCAGGGCGGATTTGAAGACAGCCTGGGTCTTTTATCGACAGGTCAGTGGTTGAGCCTGCCGTTTATATTATTAGGATTCTTCTTTGTGTTCCGAAAAAGGCTAACCTAATTTTGCCAATTGATGAGACGCATTA
>JBPEXP010000374.1:0-5698 GCA_052031475.1 Flavobacteriaceae bacterium
TAATTTAGTTGCCTGATACAACCCTTAAATCCTATTCATATGAAAAATTTTCTCGCTCTTCTGATCATAAGCCTGTTTTCCTTTCCCATTTTATCACAGGAGCTGGATCTTGTTGATGAAATTGCTCCCTTCAGCGAAGGTCTGGCCGCTGTGAGGCTGGGTGAAAAATGGGGATTTATAGACCAGGCAGGTAAACTGGTCATTGATTTCCGCAGTGACCTGGTTTGGAACAAGGAGGCAGATCCTGCCAATAGCGATGTCACAGGAATACGATATCCCCAATTTCAAAACGGGCTCTGCATGATTCAGGAAATCCTTGAAGAGGAGGGAATAGCAGTTTACGGCTTTATCAATTCTAAGGGAGAAACGGTCATAAGTCCAGAATATCTCAATGTCACTGAGTTCAGGGATGAGTTTGCCCTTGGGATCCTGCTGACCAAGACCTTCAGGGGACAAAATCGATTTCAACTGAATATTTATGACTATAAATTCAGTGAGGTCATCCTGGACACCAGTGGTGAAATCCATCTGTTGGTTACACAACGCAACAACATCCTGATGGACAAAAGGCGATATGAAATTCCGGAACTGACAGCAAAATACATATCGAGAAATGTCATGGCAGTAAGAACGGACCAAAATACCTGGGAATTACGCAAGATCAATCTTTTGGACAATTGAAAACAATACTAAATAACTGCCTTACATTTACAGCCCTTACGGGGGCTGTTTTGCTTTTGATGTCATGCCGGGAAAAGGCAGCAGAGATATCGGTGGAGACCGTGCCGGCAGTTGAAGTGCAAACCATATCTCCTATCATAGAAGAACTTGCAGAATTTTCTGGTAATCCGCTTACTGAAGATTTCAATATAGACAAATTTTCCTTCAAGGAAATTGATCGAAACGGTGAGATTCGCAATATAGATATAGAAACTGCGTCCAGGAATTTCAAAAAAATGAAATCAGGGGCAAAGGTAAGCGCTTATCCACTGATGGAGATTAATGACAGCCCTAGGGTAGTGATGATCTTCCAGGGTCGGGGTTTTGGTGGACCCCTCTGGGCATTCCTCTTAATCAACAAAGAATCGATGACGATCGAGCGTCTTTCCTTTGATCACAGGGCCGAGTCTGAAGGGTACGGGGCGGCCATAAAACAGAGATCCTTCGAGGATCAATTTACGGCCAGGATTTTAAAACCGGGGGTTAACCAGTTTATATTAAAATCAGAAGACCCCGAATTTTCAAATGATAGCGTCATAATTGACGGAAAATCAGGAGCCACAGTCACCTATCTTGCTGTTGTAAACATGATGAATGAACATCTGCTTATCTATCAGAACTATCTATTTTCAAACACATCACTCTAAAAGCGGCAATACCTAGCTCGCTGTCCAAGTTTTTATGCGATCAATGACCAATCTTTTCAGTTGGTCGATAAGTTTCTTCCGCGATTTAGGGAATTCATTACCTTAGTTGTTATACTAGCAGTAAGTCGCTTATTTGATTCTGTAATGTACTAACTGAAGTTTATGAAATTGAAAAGTTACTTTTTTGGGATTCTGGCCGTATTTCAGCTGGCCTGCAGTGAGGATAATATAGACAATCCATTGATTGTAGGTGATGATTGTCTCAGGGGCCTGGGTGCCCCGGTTAGTGAAAATCGAAGCTTGTCAAGTTTCAATGCCATTATCAATACCATTCCTGCCGATGTATTTATCACACAAGGCCTTCTGGCCGATGTGCGCGTTGAGGCTCCGTCCAATATTATCGGAGATATCAGGACGGTAGTCAATAATCGCACGATGACCATACGGGTTGAAGATTGTATTGAAGACCTGGGTGATGTGGCCATTCATGTGACCATACCTGAAATTAGCAGTCTAACCATTTCCGGAGTTGGCAATATGACAGCCGCAGAAGATTGGAATGTAACCGAACTGGAGCTGATTTTAGCCGGGGTGGGGAATTTTAACCTGAAAGGATCGGCAGAGACCCTGGATATTCTGCTGAGCGGAACCGGCAGGATCAATGCTTTCCCTTTTAATACAGATGTCTGCGACATTACAATTTCAGGTGTTGGCGATGCCGAATTATTTGTGAACGACGAGCTGAATGTCACCATTAGCGGTACCGGCGATGTTTTTTATCTGGGCATGCCGGTGGTGAATTCGACCGTCACAGGCAGCGGCGCCGTAATAGACGCTAACTAGCGGGCTATTCCAGTTTCTTCTTTTTAGACTTTTTCTCCGAATCACCTTTCGAGGGCCTCGGTAATACTTCTTCCGGGAAGGGGAAGAGAATCGTTGAATTTTTCTCTGCGGCAATATTTGAAAGTGTCTGATACAATCTGAGTTTGATCGCCGAAGGGGACTTATCAATCTGCCGGCCGGCTTCCAGTAATTTACCGGCTGCCTGTTCTTCGGCCTGGGCTAAAATGATCCTCGCCCTTCTTGAGCGCTCCGCCTCGGCCTGATTAGCCATCATCCTTTTCATGTTTTCAGGTAACTGGATGTCTTTGATCTTCACATCTATGATCTCTATGCCCCATTCATGGGTTTCCGTTTCTACTATGGCTTTGATGTTTTTACCCATTTCTTCCCTCTTGGAAAGTATGGTATCCAGCTCTACTTTTCCACATACATCGCGAAGGGCAGCCTGGGAGAGCTGTGTGATGGCAAAAGAGAATTCTTCTACTTCTAATACGGCTTTTTCTGGATCGTAGATTTTAAAAAAGACAACCCCGTCTATGCTGCAGGGAACATTGTCTTCTGTCATCACTTCCTGAGATACGATATTAATGGTGATAACCCGAATGTCTACGACCTGTATGGTTTCCACC
The DNA here is from genome assembly GCA_052031475.1 of Flavobacteriaceae bacterium. Taxonomy (GTDB): domain Bacteria; phylum Bacteroidota; class Bacteroidia; order Flavobacteriales; family Flavobacteriaceae; genus JAHEJJ01. Next base: position 2,840 of record JBPEXP010000374.1, read on the forward strand.
ACAGGGATGATCCAGCGGAAACCGGGCTCTAATGTTTTTATGTATTTCCCGAATCGGAATTTTAGTGCTCGTTTATATTCAAATACAATTCGGATCCCGGCCAGCAGTATCAGGCCAAGAATTACGAGTAAGAGGGATAATGGATTCATATCACATAGTTTTAATAATAATCAGCTTGAAACAGGCAGCAATAATTCCCCGTAAAAGGCTTGGGACAAATGTTGCAAAGGCTTGCGGCTTTCTATTAAATTTACGACTTTCCGGTGTCTTCACAAAACTCAGAGTCCTTCGCCCGGCATGGCAAGAAGCAACCTAAAGCCTGGCCTTTTTAGCTTTCGTGATCATCCTCAAATTGAGGACCGTAAACCATATCATAAAACTCAGGAAAGTTATTTTTTGGATCAATGGAAGCCAATTATAGGCGGTTCTGGTTTCGTAGATATAATAATTGATCAGAAAGATGAGCAGGCAAGCCCAGCCGGAGTAGGATAGGCGGTACTGACCATCCCTGTACAAGGCTATGAAACAGCAGACAAAGGCAATCAGCCCAAAGAAACCAGCAAGTCTTACCGTAAAATCGTGGGTTCCTGAACTGAGAAAACAAGTGGAAATAAGTGCTAGAATCCCTGATACCCACATAAGCTTCAGAATTCTGTTATCTCTTGAAAATAAGTTTGGCAAATAATACCAGAGGAGCAGGAGGCCGCCACACAAAAACCCAAGCGCAACCCTCGATAGATATCTGCCGGGGTTAAGTTTGCCGTTCAGGGCGTATTCATCAAGCAGGTCACAGAGGTAATTGTTCCAAAAGCTAAAACCCTCCGCCTTTACATCTAACCAGGAGCCGCCGGGGTATAGAATGGCTGAGAGGATGTAAAAAACCACAAACAGAATCATTCCCACTATGGGTAGGTAAAGGAATTTTTCACCAGGAAAACCGGTTCTATAGCCAAATGTCATTTTAAAGTTTAAAAGGCTTTCCATCGAAAGTAATAAGAAAAAGAAACAGGAAGCCAAAAGGCCCCCTGTTTCCACAATGAAGAAATCTTTAATCCACAAATCATTACAATTACAGTGACACACTGTTGCATTGTAGCGGCGCTGAGATTTCTCCCCCGAACCGGCGATTCTCGCGGTAACGCCAGAGCGGTATACTTCTAAAAAAGAACCGGAGCAAATATTTGCTCCGGCTCGAAGAACATGCTAATTCTACCAGACAGCCACACTGCACTATTGATAAACCCGGTCCATCTCAGGCCCGTACTTTATACATAAAATGCCATCCGGTCACATCAGCATACTCCTTTAATAGTGGGTCATAGATCACCCCCATCTAAATTTCCCACACTATTTTTTCAATGATCTTTCTAAATCTAGATTCCAAATATAGAAGGACTAATATTCGAAAAATATGATATTGATCATGTTTAAAGAATATTTGATGTTTATTTCTGAGAGGGTAATAATTTTTTCACCTAAAGGTGACAAGCTCAATAATTATTCCCAATTATTGGCCGCGTATGCGGTTTTCATTACTTTAAAGGATAAAGGAAACGCCTCGGATGAAAGGAACACTTAAAATAGGGAAGATCGCCGGAATACAGATCTCGGTACACTGGACGTTTTCTCTGCTTTTGCTATGGATCGTATTTCTGGACATTCAAAGAGGTGGAAATGTGAGCAGTGCCGTTATGAATATTGTTTTTATCCTGTTGCTATTTTTCTGTGTGGTACTCCATGAGCTTGGCCACGCTCTAACTGCGAGAAGATTTGGGATCAATACCAGGGGAATTACTTTATTACCTATCGGCGGAGTGGCGGCATTAGAAAAAATGCCCGATAAACCGGGGCAGGAGCTCCTGGTAGCCCTGGCAGGACCTGCTGTTAATGTTGTTATAGCACTGCTCCTGCTACTTGTTGTACCTCTTCAGGCCTATCTGGGGATGGACGCCGAAAGTCTCGAACAACTTATGACTGCTCCCACTGTGCAAACGATCTTTTTATACCTGCTTGCAGCCAATGTAATGCTCGTTATCTTCAATATGATTCCGGCCTTCCCAATGGACGGAGGACGGGTTCTGCGGGCTATCCTGGCTTTCAGCATGGGGCGGGTTCGTGCCACAGAGATCGCGGCCTCCCTCGGACAGGTAATGGCCGTCATATTCTTTATCCTGGGCTTGTTTTTCAATCCTTTTCTTGTGCTTATCGCTTTGTTTATTTTTATCGGTGCCTATGGGGAGAACAAAATGGTAAAACAGTCTACCCTGGTAGAAGGTCATAGTGTTCAGGAGGCCATGCTGACACAAATTAGCATCTTACATCCCGAAAATACCCTGGCCGACGTAGTGGAAATTATCATTGCCGGAAGTGAAAAAAACTTTGTCGTTGTTGACCAAGGCAGCATCGTAGGGCTCATTTACCATAAACAAATTCTGGGCAATGCTAAAAATGACCTGTTAAAAGTTGGGCAGATCATGAATCAGGATTTTAAAATCCTGCGTACAACAGATCCCCTTCAGGCTTTTTTTGATATCATGGGTAGCGAAAAAAATCTGTTCTTTCCAGTAGTTGACGAGAATAGCCAATTGGCAGGTGCCATAGACATGAGCAACGTCAGCGAATTCCTGGTACTGAAAGCAGGACGTGGGGCAATTGATAATTGATAATTGATAATTGATAATTGATAATTGAAAGTTGAAAATTGAAAATTGAAAGTTGAAAGTTGTTGGAGTGTAGCGGAAACCTCCGCCCGGATGCACACCGTTCGGACGGGCTAAAGTCAGCGCCGCTGTATTACAAGGAAAATTGAAAATTGAAAGTTGAAAGTTGAATATTGTTGAAGCGTAGCGGAAATCTCCG
>JBPEXP010000375.1:0-4435 GCA_052031475.1 Flavobacteriaceae bacterium
TTCCCTTTCAAGTAAAGCCATAGGGTTGCAGCGGCCAGCATGATAAGCACCAGTGACCGGATCAGGTCATTCCTGTATACCATTTCACGATCCCTGATGATCATAGCCAGCACCTCTTCCCCGAAATAGCGCTCATAGGTGGCATCATTCCGCCCGCTAAAACTAAAGAGAGCCTGGCTCAGGAATAAAATTACCAGGATGGCCATGCTGGATAGAAAGGCAATCCTGAGGGCATTTAATTTTTCACCCTCATCTGTCTTATGTGCAAAAAATTTTGCAAGCCCAAGCACCATGAGCAGCGGTGCACAAAGTTCAAGGATCACTTGTATGGAGGAAACCGCCCTGAACTTGTCGTACAGGGGAAAATAGTTGATCATAAAATCAGTGAGCAGGGAGAAATTTTTTCCCCAGGAAAGCATCAGGGCCATCAGACTGCCGATAAGCAGCCACCATTTGTATTTTCCTTTTACCAGGAAAAGCCCCATAATAAACAGGAATACCACGATGGCCCCAAGATAAGCCGGCCCCGCCGTTCCGGGCTGATCGCCCCAGTAAAGTGGCAGTGCTGAACTAAAATCCAGGGCCCTTGATCTGGATATTCCCTGTTCAGTCAGATATTCATAGGTTTTAGAATCCTCTCCTAGATTTTCAGAATTGGCCCCGCCGAAAAGCCGGGGTACCATCAGGTTTAATGACTCTGCAATCCCGTAACTGTACTGGGTGATATAATCCTTACTCAATCCTGTACTTGGTTGTTTTGGACTACCATCCGGATTGACCGTGAGTTCCGATGGGCCCCTGGTGCTCCAATCGGCGTATTCTTTTGTGGCCAGTATACTGGTAGCATTCACGCCGATGCCCAGCACCACGGCCAACAGCAGAAGTCCTACGGATTTGGCAAAGTGAACCAAAGTTTTTTTCCGAATAGCCTCTATGAGAAAGACAAGACCAAGTACCAATACCAGCAGCATAAAATAATAGGTCATCTGGTAGTGATTGGCTGCCACCTCGAGGGCCATAGCCACGGCCGTAAGCAGGAACCCTTTAAGATATCGGCCTTTAAAGACCAGCAGAATTCCTGCCAGCAAAACGGGCAAATAAGCCAAAGCATGGGCCTTGGCATTGTGCCCAACACCCAGTATGATGATCAGGTAGGTAGAAAACCCAAATGCCAGGGAACCAAGTATGGCCAGCCGATAGTCTATTTTAAGGCAGCTTAATAAGATATAGAAGCCAATAAAATAAAGAAAGAGGTAATCTGCAGGTCTTGGTAAAAATCGGATAAGCCGGTCCAGGTCTTTTACATAGTGATGCGGGTAATTGGCCCCAAGCTGAAATGTGGGCATCCCGCCAAAGGCACTATTGGTCCAGTAGGGTTCCTGACCTGTTTTCTCGCGAAATTCGGTTTGTTCCCTGGCCATACCATTATACTGCTGGATGTCAGACTGAAAAATAGTTTTCCCCTGAAGCACCGGGTGAAAGAATGCCAGTGCCACAACTATGAAAAATACTACAGTAAAAAAATGTGTGAATAGTGCCTTTACACGAGTATTCATAAAAGGATTATGGGAATAAGTTTATTCCAGTTCTTCAAAGTCTATGTACTCCCCTACCTCTTTGGTCGTACGCTTTGTTCCGGTTGATCGTTTATCTATACTTACCTCACCTACAGGTCGTTCCTGGGAAGCAGAGGATTGATGCTTCTCAAATTCTTGTCTGAACCGCTCTTCGGTCTTTCGGGCAGCATAGGCAAATATTTTGGGTGCGAACAGCCTGGCCAGTATCCTGAACAGATAGTAAACCAGCAGCACGACCAATACAGCCTTTAAAAAACCCATAATATTTATGAATTATATATCAAAAGTACGATTCCGGCGTTGTATTAACAGTATAAAAGTCATAAAATAATAATAAAATAGACTTTATGGGGCACTGCTTTAAAGCTTCTTGGGTACAATTCCTGACGGTAATTTCAGTCTTTTTCCTTTCCTTTCCGGCCCATTCACAGTACACGGATGTAATCAATTCAAACCGTCCCGGGCTTTCGGTAAGTGCATATGCTGTAGGCAGAAGTGTGGCCCAGCTGGAATTTGGTGTTGGTTATGAGCAGCGCAATCACTCCGATCTGCTGTGGGATTCCAATCTCTATGGAGCGGAACTTGCCCTGAGATATGGTCTGTTACTGGAAAACCTCGAGATCCTTTGGGAAGGAGGCTTTGACAGCCAGAAGATCAATTACACGGCTTTTAACCTTGAAGATACGCGCAGTGGATTATCTCAAAACAGACTTGGCGTAAAATATCTGCTGTTTGACCCTTATAAGAATCCGGAGCGCAGCAAACCCAATCTCTACAGCTGGAGAGCCAATAATAAGTTCCAGTTAAAAAATCTTGTGCCGGCCATCTCTGTTACTGCCGGAGCCAATTTTGTTCTTGGAGACAATCCTTTCTACCCTGAAGATCCAACGGTATCACCCAGGGTCTTGCTGGCCACGCAAAGCCAGCTGACACCTAAATCGGTACTGATCGTCAACTTGATTTATGACAGGATAGGGACGGATGATCCTGAAATGTCTTATCTCGTCTCTTTTTCCCGTGCCTTCCGAAACCCGAAATGGAGTGCTTTTGTAGAGAACCAGGGTGTAAAGAGCGATCGCTATGCTGATATACTCTTACGTGCCGGAGTCTCACACCTGTTAAGTGAAGACTTTCAATTAGACCTCGGACTGGGAGGTAATTTTAAATCCACACCGAGCAGATATTTCGGCACATTAGGATTATCTTACAGGCTGGATTTTCACCAGGATAAGCCCATTTCCATACAGAGTCTTGATTCTGGCGGTCCTATCACCCGGAAATCGATGAAAAAGAAGCAAAAGTCCACTCAATTTGGTGTCTCTAAAAAAGATCGGAAGAAGCAGAGGAAGAGAAACAAGAAAAAAAAGAAGGAGCTGGACGACTTTGATTTTTAGTGCCTTCATTGCATATGCCCACACTTTCTTAAAGTCTTCAAAAAATAAGGGTGGCTAACCACCTACTTGGCCAAGAATTCTTAATATTGAAGGTTATTTGGCCAGCATGATCTCAATTAAGGAAGCCAGGACTAAATCCGAACTTCGGCAATTCGTAAAATACCCTTTTAAGCTTTACCGAGATTCTCCATATTGGGTACCTCCTATCATCGCTGAAGAAATTGATGGCTTTGATCCGAACAAGAATCCCGTATTTAAAGATGCAGACGCCCGCTTTTACCTGGCCTACAAGAACGGTGAAATTGCAGGAAGGGTTGCTGCGATCATCAACAGGCTGGAAGTAAACCAGCAAGCTATTAGAAAGATCCGCTTTGGTTGGTTTGATTTTGAGGATGACCAACAGGTATCAGAGGCCCTGATCAGCAAAGTGGAGCAGATTGGACGGGAAAACGAACTGGAATTTATGGAAGGTCCCCTGGGCTTTTCCAATCTGGACAAAGTTGGCGTCCTTACAGAAGGTTTCGATTCGCCCGGAAGCATGATTACCTGGTACAATTACGACTACTACAAGGAACACTATCAAAATATGGGTTTCAAGGTAGAAAAGAGCTATGTGGAGAGCAAATTTTCCATCATCGATACGGATCCCAACTATTATAAGCGAATCCAGGATGTAATCAGAAAAAGATTTGAACTTCGACTCCTGAACTTCAGCAAGACATCAGAGATCATGCCCTGGGCAGACCGGATGTTCGAGCTCTTCCAAAAAACCTATTCGAAGCTTGCTTCCTATGTCCCAATTTCCCAGGTACAAATTGAATACTTTAAACGAAAGTACCTGAGATTCATCAATCCTGAATACATCAAATTTGTGCTCGACAAAAATGATCAATTGGTAGCCTTTGCCATCGTTATGCCGTCTTATTCAGAAGCTTTGAGAAAAGCCAATGGAAGACTTTTTCCCTTCGGCATCTTTTATTTAAACCACGCCAGAAAACACTGCAAGGATGTACTTTTTTATCTAATCGGCATCCATCCCGAATATCAGAACAAAGGAGTAACGGCTATGATCATGTATGAATTCCATCAAACTTTCTATAAAAAGGGAATTGCAAATTGTTTTCGTTCTCCTGAGCTAGCGGATAATCTGGCCATTCAACAAATGTGGAAACATTTTAATCCTCAGATATACAAAAGAAGGTGTACTTTCAGAAAAGAACTGAGTACCTGATCAAGCGGAAAAAACTATCTTATTAGGATTCCCCCATGGCAGCAGCCACTGCAGAAGATAATCGTTTGTAAGTACCGTTTTGCAATCGCTCCCTGATCGCCGAGAATGCATCCAGGGTTTCTTCAATATCCTTAAGCGTATGGGTGGCCGTTGGGATCATACGCAGTAAGATCAGGCCTTTAGGTATAACCGGATAGACCACGATGGAGCAGAAGATACCGTAATTTTCTCTC
>JBPEXP010000376.1:0-1559 GCA_052031475.1 Flavobacteriaceae bacterium
TTGGAGCCCTTTGATTTATCGGCTCAGCTCATTGAAAATGGTAAAGATGGAACGGTACAGGTACAGGTCAAAGCCGGTACGCCCCCATATTTTGTAGAGATCAATGACGAGCTGTTTTCCAGTTTTGATCGTCCTGATTTTGAGGTCCGGGTCAGTGACGGAGACCGCCTAAAAATCTTTAGCAGCAGACTATGCGAAGGAAGTTTTGAAGATACTTATTATATACTGCCGCAAATATCGATGCACCCAAATCCGGCAGCCACTCACGCACAGATTGACCTGAAAGGCAATCCCAGAAACGTGGAAGTGGGTATTTATACGCTTAGCGGACAGCTTATTGAGCAAAGGTCCTTCAACAACGAAGATTCTCAAATTCAACTTCCGATAAACAGTTTATCAAATGGTATCTACCTGGTACGTATTAAGTATGACGGTGAAGAAAAAGTACTTAAACTGCTGAAAAACTAAGTTTATTACTGCAAGCTGATCAGCCAGGATCCATCCTGCATCCATTTATCATCCAGGGCTTTCATACCGCCAGCCAGTCGTAATGCCTTTATGTAATTATCAATGAGGTTAAGATAATGCATATCCCCTGCCGGCAGTGCAATACCTATTGGCTCGATATTCAGGGGTGCTTCAAGGGTCACCAGATCTTTGCCCTGGTTGCGCATAACGGTGATTACGCAAATGGGATAGTCTGCTACCATGGCATCTACCTGATCGTTGAGCAACATATCAATACCTTCCTTGTAATTGCTTACAGCTTTAATGTTGGCTTTAGGCATGTTGGTCCTGGCAAAAGATTCGCTCGTAGACCCTTTGAGGCAGGTGATTGTGTAGTCTTCGGTATTGGCATCCTGGGCCTTTTGTAATTTTTCAATTACGGAAGATTTGGCCAGGATAGATTTACCTGAAACCGTGTATGGCCCGGCGAAAACCACTTTGGTGCTGCGTTCGGCAGTAACGGTCATCCCGGACATGATAGCATCAATTTTACCAGCTTGAAGTGCCGGCAGAAGATCGGAGAAAGGCATTTCAACCATTTCAAGTTCTACGCCTATCCCATTGGCAATGATTGCCGCAAGTTCAACTTCAAAGCCCATGAGCTCACCCTGCTTATTCTTCATGTTAAAAGGTGGTTGATTGCCTGTCATCCCTACGCGAAATTCACCTCTTTTTATAATGTTGTTGATGGTTTTCTGACCAAAAGTATTGGCTGCAATACATAGCATTGCAAAGGAGAACAGAACTAAGGCTTTTGTCTTCATAGTTGATTGAGATAAATGATGAAAGGCCTGAAGATAGATATTTTTCTTTCGGGCACAAAAAAAGGGGCCTCGGGCCCCTTATATTTTTGTTTCGTTAGTGTTAACTGCTATATTTTCTGGCTGAATTCCAGTTCGTCCTTTTGCTCGCCTGAAAGCTTGAAAAGAGGAAAGAACCTCGTGCAGTTGTACTTTTATTAGAGTGTCGCATGATATTTATTTTAAAATTCACCAGTAAGACGTAAGTGAGCTAAAAAAGTTACGGTAGCACATCGCAATTAATATAAGTTT
>JBPEXP010000377.1:0-2281 GCA_052031475.1 Flavobacteriaceae bacterium
GAAATATGACCAGGATATTCGCCAGTGCCACGCCACCGATATTATCCACGGGAAAGAGGTCACCTAATGGCTCGGCAATGTCAAGCATTAAGCCAAAGGCCTGCATAAGGATTACGATCAATACTACGAGGGGTACCAAAAAGAGTAATCCGCCAATGACCGTTGTTCTGATAAAATTCCAAAGTGCTTTCATAAATTGTTATTGTTTAAATTTCGATGTTCATTCCTTCCCTGGCCAAAAGACAGTCTTTAAACCGGTCCTGGCACCGTTTTTCAATCTTTCTTAGAAATTCATCATTGTGGTCGGGGTCATGGTGGGTCATCGCCAGGATTTTGGCCCCGGCCCTTTCAGCCACCTCGATGGCCTGACTATAACTGCTGTGGCCCCATCCCCGGTGTTTGAGCAATTCTTCATCCGTATACTGGGCCTCGTGGACAAGCAGATCTGCCCCCCTGGCAAACTCTACAATATCCTCATTGATGCTTTCCCCGTGTTCAATATCCGTACAAATCACAATTACCTTGCCTTCAGCCTCAATTCTGTATCCGTAGGAGCCGCCGGGATGATTCTGCAAAATGGTCCTCAAAACCACATCGTCATTTACAAATACATCCCTTTTCTGGAAGTCGAAATCAAATTCTGCCCCCATGTCTTCTAACTGGACAGGGAAGTATTCAGCCAGCATCTGGTTCTTAAATATTTTTCTCAGGTCCGTAAAATGGCCCTCTTTGCCCATCGCACCTATGTGGATCAGTCTGTTTGGATCATAGGCCGGGTCAAAAAATGGGAAGCCCTGAATATGGTCCCAGTGGAAATGGGAGAAAAAAATGAATATATCTTTCTGATCCGGCAGCTCTTTGCTGATGTATTTGCCCAGGGAACGGATTCCTGTTCCTGCATCCAGTATGCCCAGCCGGTTATTGCTGGATCTGTGAAAGGATATACAGGTAGTGTTACCACCGAATTCGAAATAGTTGGGGTCACAAATTGGAATGGAACCCCTTGTGCCGTAAAAAGTGGTAGTGATCGTATCCATTGGCATTAGTTGAAAATGAAGGAAACACCAAGAAACGGCCCCAGAACATTGACACGGGTACTGAGAGTCTCTCCACCGGCGCTATCTTCTCGCCTGTAACGGAAATTGCGAAAACCTGCATTTATGGTGATCAGCCGGGAAACCCTGAAAGCATTCAGATAGGTGAAGTCATATGCAAATTTTGAGGAATTCCCGATTCCAAAACCGCCGAAATTTATCCATGAAGACAGCAAGACGGTCCTGGACAGACTGATCGTTGTTCTTACTCCTAACATTAGATCCCACCAGTCCTGATTTTGTTCGATCCGATCATTTAAGATGGGAATATCACCCAGAAATACTTCATAATCAACAACCAGGTCATTACTCCAGTATTTACCCCCTCCCAACGCTTCAATTGACCACCCGTCTATAACACGGTTGTCTTCCGTTTGGAAGGTTTCATGTATTACATAAGACCCCTTAAAATCAAGGATTTTTTGGTCAACTGATACTTCAAGATCGACAGGACCCTGGGATGCCGAAGTTCCCAAATTAGCCAGGGTACCATCCAGGGAAAAACCGAACCTCTTGTAGCGGATACTGGCCACAAACTGGAAACCGGCATCAGTCAAAGAGGCCAGATCGCCAAAAGACTGTCGGATCTCGGTAGAACCAACGTTGGTAGATTGTGAGGCCAACAGCGCATAGGGAGTAAAGCTGTAACTCCAATCCTTGCGATCCCCTTCTTCATTGAAATTACGGTTCGTAACCTGGGCAGATCCATTACTGGTTACTAGAATAAACAGAAATAGTGCGATGGTATTCTTCATAATTTCTAAGATGATGGTGGATGTGTATGTTTTATGGAATTAATTTAGCGAGAATAGGTGGTTTGACCCAATTTACGGTTATAAAGAGGATTTTATGCATATTTTGGTTAACCTTTGCCACTAAGGGAAATATGGACTATCTTAACTTCTAAAATAACGCAACCATGAAGACCATTCGAAGTTTTATCGTTCTTCCACTCTTTGCTTTTTTCTTAAATACCAATTTAAAAGCACAGGAAAATATCAGGGATTTTCTGGTGTTGGGTGTGGAGGTCGCTGAAGAATTCACATCGGCCTATACCCAACCGGCGGCTGAAGGACTCATGTATGGTCTAACGGGCGGCTGGTATAACAGCGCCGTGGTAAGAGATAAATGGCAGGTAGAGATCTCTATCGTAACCAACGGCTCTTTTGTGCCCGGTGATGCACGAA
>JBPEXP010000378.1:0-6874 GCA_052031475.1 Flavobacteriaceae bacterium
TGTGCAGTTCATCGTTGGAAATGAACACTTTATAATTTTCACAACAAGATCAGATGGGTTGACAACAAAAATTTATCCACCAGCTTTCTCCAACCTATATTTACATTGTAATTAAGTAAAAGCTCCGGCCGATGTCGGAAACCCAAATCAGCAAAGACTTAATTTTAGTGCCTTTTTTCCCCAAATCAGCACTTGACATTTAAAAGCTTATATACCTGACCAAATTTTACAAACCTGCTTAAAAAAAGCCCTGTTCGAAAGAGCAGGGCTTTTTAATGATGGCTGTAATCTGTTTTAGAAAGCGTAACTCACACCCAATGTCCAGTAAGTCTGCAGATCATTGTCTATGGTGTCAAAAGTTGCCCCGGTATTTCCAAGTGTGTTGATCTCGTAGTTAAGGGCCTCCTGTTTGTTATCTCTCAAACCAAAGTCGAACCCAAGTCCGATACCTTTCCATAGGGTATAGGCAAAAGCATTGGTCCAGGTCCAGTTACTTAAATTTCCGCTCTTGTAGCTGACAAAGGCAGAGAGGTTGGTTTTAAATTTAACCGGCCCAATGCTCTTAATATAGTCAGCCACCACCTTGGTACCAAAAGAGGAATCAAAGATGGTATCGTCACTGCTGAACACAAAATTGTAGTTCAAAGGGTGGATGACCACTACCAGGTCTGTAATGGGGGTCCAGGTACCACCTACACCCATATCCAGATAACCCGGATCATTAAAATTGTTGATAATTGTTGTCCTGTACTCGGCCAATCCGGAGGCAGCGAACTTACTGCTCAATTTCCGACCATATAAGGTTGAAAGGTTGAAAACATCGGTAGTACCCCTGAATCCGGAATCATCCGTAGGATCGTCTTTATCATCCAGCTTTACCCATTTCAGGTTAACATTGGCTGAGTTTCTCCAGAAATATTGTTCCTGCTGCAAATTGGCATAGGCATTTACGGTAAATCCAATATTACCGGAAGAGTTGTTAGGTATTCCCTGGGCATACCAGTTGTTGAATTCAGAGAGATCTACGCCAATGGTGCCGAGGGCGCCAATGGTCCAGCCGGGAAGTGCGTCAATTTGCGACTGGATCGCATCTACTCTGGATTGGATGGCTGCGATGGAATCTTTTTTTGCGGCCTGTGCAGCCTTCAATTCTTCCTTGGTTTGTGAGCTTACCATTAGGGGCATAGCAAGCAGGACCAGGATTAAAACTGTTTTTTTCATAGTTATAATGTTAGTGTTATTAACCGCAAAAGTAAAAATTGTTGATAAATAGCCCCTATTATTAACACTATTTCCTCTTGAAGAGAGGTACAGAGGAACAGGCCTCGCCATACATGACGCTCCTGGCCACGGTTTGCAGTCGCTGGGTGGCCCAGATATAGGCATTGGGGGGTACGGGTTTATTACTGCAACCCTTTATGATAACGGGTTTACCCTGAAAAGGGCTTAAGTCCAGATCTTTGAGGATCTCGGCGTATAGATGTGTCTCCAGATCCGCGAGATCCCCCTGGATGACCAAGTTGCAAAAGGGCTGAAGTTTTGAAGTTATCAACATATAGGCCCATGCAGGGATAATGGCGTCTGTTGAACAGGTGAGGGCTACGAAGGCCCCCTGATATTCCTTCCAGTTGTGTTCTTCAACCTGAGTGCGAAACTCCTTTTCTTTCAGGATCAGGCCCTCAAACAACCACTGGCTTATATCCAACAATACCCGTCTCCCCTCAGGGTAGTAATCCTCTAAATTGAAGGTGATAAGGCTGCTTTGGGCAACTCGGTTTACAATTTCAGACATGGGTCTTTGGTTTTACAGGCCAGGGTTATTCCGGCCCTATGATCCTAGAGGAATCCCAACTCCAGTTTGGCTTCTTCGCTCATCAATTCCTGCGACCAGGGGGGGTCAAAGGTTATTTCAACAAAGGCGTCTTTCAATTCGTCGAGCGACTTTACTTTTTCTTCCACCTCTACGGGCAGCGTTTCGGCCACCGGGCAATTTGGCGAGGTAAGAGTCATCAGGATCTTTACCTCCCGGTCTTCGTTGATAAAGACGTCATAGATGAGTCCCAGTTCATAGATGTCTACAGGGATCTCAGGGTCGTAAATCGTTTTTAAAACGCGTACGATCTTCTCACCCAACTCTTTATTGTCTACTGTATGTATATCCTCACTCATTTCAATAGAATCTGCTCTGTTATAAGATCGATCAATTTAGCTGGGTTTGATAAGCGATGGCATAAAGTTTCAGCTGCTTGATCATACTTACCAATCCGTTGGCCCTTGTGGGCGACAGATGTTCTTTTAAACCTATTTGATCGATAAAATCAGTTTTGGCTTCGATAATATCCTGGGGCTTCTGATTGCTAAAAGCCCGGATAAGGATGGCGATGATCCCTTTGGTTATGATGGCATCGCTGTCTGCTGTAAAGACCAATCGATCCTCATCCAGTTCTGCGTGGACCCACACCTTGCTCTGGCAGCCTTTGATAATATTATCATCGGTCTTGTATTGCTCTTCGATCAGCGGAAGCGATTTTCCCAGCTCGATCATGTATTCATAACGCTGCATCCAATCATCGAACATGGAAAATTCCTCAACGATCTCTTCCTGAATGTTTTCGATGCTCATAGACTTGTTTTGGGTAAAATTACGATAAGTATCCATGGATTTCAACGCTTTGGGAAAATGATAACAATTGTCCGCTTAACCGAGCATTTGAACGGCCTTCTTCACGCCTTCCACAAGGATGTCTACTTCTTCCCTGGTATTGTAGAAACTAAAGCTCGCCCTTACCGTACCCGGTATCTGGAAGAAATCCATGACCGGTTGGGCACAGTGATGGCCGGTTCTTACGGCTATACCCAGTTTATCCAGGATGCTGCCTATGTCATACGGATGTATGCCCTCAACGTTAAAGGAGACTACAGCAGTCTTATGCGTAGCCGTTCCGTAAATTTTGAGTCCGGGAACTGAAAGCAATCGCTCTGTAGCATAGGCCAGTAATTCATCTTCGTACTGGGCGATGGCGTCAAAACCAAGGGAGTTCATGTAATCTATAGCTGCGCCGAAGGCAATTCCGCCGCAGATATTTGGGGTTCCCGCTTCAAATTTATGAGGCAGGTCAGCATAGGTGGTCTTTTCAAAAGTTACCTCAGCGATCATCTCACCACCACCTTGATATGGGGGTAATTTGCGCAACCAGGCCTCTTTGCCATACAGCATACCAACTCCTGTAGGGCCACATAATTTGTGTGCTGATACCGTGTAAAAATCCACGTCCAATTTTTGTACATCAGCCACAATATGTGGTGCTGCCTGGGCACCATCTATAAGAACAGCAGCTCCTACATCATGAGCTTTTTCAATAATGGTCTCTATTGGATTAACCGTACCCAGGGCATTGGAAACATGGTTGCAAAAGACCAGTTGTGTATTACTGTTTAACAAACGATCATATTCTTCCATGATAATCTCCCCGGAAGTATTCATGGGAAAGACCACAAGCCTGGCCCCCGTCTTTTCACAAAGCATCTGCCACGGCACTATATTGCTGTGGTGCTCCATGGCCGATACCATGACCTCATCTCCCGGTTTTAGCACTGAGGCAAAACCACTGGCTACCAGGTTTATACTATGAGTTGTTCCTGATGTAAAAATGATCTCGTAGGGATGGGCGGCATTAAAATGCTTCATTAGTTTCTGCCTTGCCGCTTCATAGGCATCCGTGGCTTCCTGAGACAACGTATGAACCCCGCGGTGAATATTCGCGTTGTATCGGGAATAATAATCCACGATGGAGTCAATGACGGGTTTAGGGGTCTGAGAAGTGGCTGCATTATCCAAATAGACCAGAGGCTCCCCATTAACCTTTCTCTGAAGGATGGGAAAGTCTTTGCGAACCGCCTGTATGTCTAAGGTCGTTTGGATCATGATGTAATATGAACAATATGAAATTTAAAGATCAAAGCCCAAGCGTACTCCGAGCTTCATCGCGATCAGTTTGTTGATCCTGGATTTTAGTTCGGGGATACGCACGCTTTGCAATACATTGTTGGCAAAGGCATACATCAAAAGAGCCTGAGCTTCCTTCTTGGGAATGCCCCTTGTCTGCAGATAGAACAAAGCTTCGTCATCCAACTGCCCTACAGTACAGCCATGTGAGCACTTTACATCATCGGCAAATATCTCGAGCTGAGGTTTGGTGTTGATGGTCGCCTTGTCATTGACCAGGATATTGTTGTTCTGCTGAAAAGCATTGGTTTTCTGGGCAATCTGATCTACGATGATCTTCCCGTTGAATACCCCGGTAGAGTTCTCTGTGTATATTCCTTTGTAATCCTGGTGACTTTCGCAATTAGGTTGCCTGTGATGAACCAGGGTATGATGATCCACATGCTGCTTTTTGCTTAAGATGGTCACTCCTTTAAGCGTAGAGTCTATCCGTTCTCCGTGCTGGTAGAAATTCAGATTATTGCGCGTGATGTTCCCACCAAATGAAAAAGTATGTACATGTACGGCACTGCCGCGTTTCTGAGAGATATACGTATTGTCTATCAGTGAGGCCTTGTCTGAATCGTTCTGCACCTTATAGTAGTCTACCATGGCATTTTTAGCTGCAAAGATCTCGGTAACCGAATTGGTAAGCACTTCATTGCCGGTGAGGCTCTGATGCCTTTCAATGATCTGCAATTCAGCATTCTCCTCTGCAATGATCAGGTTCCTGGGTTGCAACATGAGTGCTGCCTCGTTCCCGGTAGCAAAGTGAATGATCTCTATGGGCTTAATGGGAGCCTTATTCTTGGGTATGTAAATATAGGCCCCTTCCCTGCTGAAGGCTGTATTAAGACTGGTCAGCGACTCTTCCGCGGAAGCCACCTTATTAAAATACAATTCTATGATCGGCTGATACATCGGCTTGTTCAATGCCGCGCTCAGCAGACAGATATCTACGCCGTCATGAGTGGTCTCTGAAAGATAGGAACTGTAAACACCGTCTATAAAGACGATCTTATAGGTATCCATCTCATGCAGGAAGTACTTCTTTACATTGCGGTACTCCAGATCATTGTCCTCTTTGGGGAAAATGCTAAAGTCTATCTTCTGTAGCCGGTTCAGGGATGTATACTTCCAGGCTTCCTGCCTTTTGGTAGGGAAACCTTTCAGCTCAAAATTCTTTATAGCCTCAGACCTGATGTCATGCACCGGATGGTCTACATCCACATGGCTTTGAAAGGCCAGAAATGAGGAAACTAATTTATCCTTGAGATCCATATGTTCAGTACTTGCACTCATTTTCTACATTTATTCACTGACAACCTCGTCTTTCAGCCAATCGTATCCGCGTTCTTCCAGTTCGAGAGCCAGTTCCTTGTCTCCGGACTTTACGATCTTGCCTTCCTGCAATACGTGAACGAAATCAGGCACGATGTAATCAAGGAGCCTTTGATAGTGGGTGATAACAATAACTGCCTTGTCTTTGCCTTTCAGCTTATTTACCCCGTTAGCCACAATTCTGAGCGCGTCTATGTCCAGACCTGAATCTGTTTCATCCAGGATGGCAAGTTTCGGGTTCAGCATTGCCATCTGGAAGATTTCATTTCTTTTCTTTTCCCCTCCTGAGAAGCCCTCATTTAGAGATCTGGAGAGAAACTTTCGGTCAATATCCAGTAATTCGGATTTTTCCCTGATCAGTTTGAGCATTTTATTAGCAGGCATTTCCTCCAGGCCATTGGCTTTTCTGGACTCATTGATCGCCGTCTTAATAAAATTGGTAACCGTTACACCGGGGATTTCCACAGGATACTGGAAGGACATAAAAATACCTTTATGAGCCCTTTCTTCAGGAGCGGTCTCCTCCAGGTCTTCACCTTCAAATTCTATGCTCCCCTCCGTAATTTCAAACTCTTCTTTCCCGGCAATTACAGCTGCCAAGGTGCTTTTACCGGATCCGTTGGGGCCCATAATAGCGTGGACTTCCCCGGCTTTGACCTCCAGGTCAATACCGTTGAGAATTTCGTTGTCTTCTACTCCTGCGTGAAGATTCTTTATCTTAAGCATGTTCTTTTTTTATTTTAAATATTCCGGTGCCTTGGGCATCCTGTCGAAATCGCTTTTCGAGTGTTGTAAATATACTTTTGCCTTCTTTTCTTCAGCGAATGCTTCAAACTCATTCATGCTTTCCCTGGTCTGGGCTACATCGTAATTAAAGATCGGGATCCTTTTAAACTCCCTGTTTTCCGATAAATGATACAGGTCTCCTGACAATAGTAAAGGACCGTGTTCTTTCAGATCCAGATACAGCACCTGGTGGCCTGGGGTATGGCCGGGCATGAGTTTTAAAACTACTGTTCCATCGCCAAAAACATCGTGATCACCATCAATCTTTTCAATATTCTGTAAATCCTTGATCGCTTCGTAGATCTCAGGGTTTGAATTTTTTATCGTGTCGCCGGTCACCCAGTTGTATTCTTTTTCCTGTACCAGCCAGGTGGCGTTTTTTAATTCGCGCGCATGACCCACATGGTCAAAATGTGTATGCGAAAGAGAGATATAATCCATATCATCAACGGACATTCCAATCTCAGCCAGTTGATGGTGAAGGGAGTCTTTCCTTGAAACGGTAAATGCCCCTTCAGGAGAGGTATAAGGTTCGCCCATGGCTACAAGTGATTCCGGCAGACCGGCATCCCACATCAGGTTGCCTTCCGGATGGCTCACTACGTAATAGGCATCGGCAAATTCCCTGCTTTGTCCTTTATAGCTTTCGTCCTGAGCAAACAGTTCCAGCTGATTTACCATAACCGTACCTCCGTCTAAAACATAAAGTTTTACTTCAGGTTTGGCTGCCGCTATTTCCGTCTGACCGACTACAGCGATTTT
>JBPEXP010000379.1:0-2551 GCA_052031475.1 Flavobacteriaceae bacterium
AAGATATGGTTGCTTTGATAAACGAAAGTCGGGCGAAGTCCCCAGAAAAGTATTTCGCTTGTTTATTGCAGCCTGGTAGATTAAATTGAAATTGGGGAGGGGGGCATAGACCCCCATAGATTCAAGCTTTCGTCTGGATATGATTCCATCTTTATTAATTAGGGAGCAACTCGAAACCTACTATGTCGCTTGCCGCGGCAAACCAAATAAGCTCCTAATCAAATTCAGAGCTAAACCTCAACTTGATTCCGGGGTATTTCTGCTGGGTCATCTGGAGAGAAAATGCCGAATCGGCCAGGAAAACCAATTGTCCATGCTTATCTGTCGCAAGAAATTTATTCTTTACCCTTTTAAATTCCTCCAGTTCTTCAGCGCTCGCACCACGCTCATCTACCCAACAAGCTTTGTGAATCGCTATGTTCTCATAAGTACACCTGGCACCGTATTCGTGCTCTAAACGGTATTGAATGACTTCAAACTGCAAGGCTCCAACGGTTCCGATGATCTTACGGCCGTTGAGGTTGAGTGTGAAAAGCTGGGCCACCCCTTCGTCCATCAACTGATCTATGCCTTTATAAAGCTGCTTGGCTTTCATTGGATCGGCATTGTTAATGTACCGGAAATGCTCAGGAGAGAAACTGGGAATCCCTTTGTAATGAAGCTCTTCACCTTCGGTGAGCGTATCCCCGATCTTAAAATTTCCCGTGTCGTGCAATCCAACAATATCACCGGGATAGCTGGTATCTACGATTTCCTTTTTCTGTGCAAAAAAAGCATTGGGACTCGGGAATTTTAGTTTCTTATTCTGTCTTACATGTAAGTATGGCTTATTGCGTTCAAAAGTCCCTGAAACGATCTTGACAAACGCCAGCCTGTCGCGGTGCTTGGGATCCATATTGGCGTGGATCTTAAAAACAAATCCACTCATGGATTTCTCATGGGCATGCACCAATCGTTCCTCGGCCTTTTTTGACTTGGGAGGAGGGGCAATTTCGATAAAACAATCAAGTAACTCCCTGACACCGAAATTGTTAAGCGCAGAACCAAAGAAAACAGGTTGTAGTTCTCCCTTCAAGTATTCTTCCTTTTCAAACGGACTGTAAACACCCTGTACCAGCTCCAGGTTGTTTCTGAGTTCTTCTGCCGCTTCAGATCCAATGATCTTCTCCAGCTCTTTGCTCTTTAGATCGTCAAAGGCTATGGTATCCTCAATATTTTTCTTGCTGTTACCACTGAATAAGTTGATGTTCCGTTCGTAAATATTATAGATTCCCTTAAAATCATAGCCCATACCGATTGGGAAACTCAAGGGGGTAACTCGCAAACCCAGTTTTTGCTCCACCTCGTCCAGCAGGTCGAACGCATCCTTGCCTTCGCGGTCCAACTTATTGATAAAGACAATCATGGGAATATTTCTCATACGGCATACTTCCACCAGTTTTTCGGTCTGCTCTTCTACCCCCTTAGCCACGTCGATCACCACAATAACACTATCTACAGCGGTAAGGGTCCTGAAGGTATCTTCTGCAAAATCCTTGTGGCCTGGTGTATCGAGGATATTGATCTTTTTGTCTTTATAGTGGAAAGCCAGAACTGAAGTGGCTACGGAAATACCCCGCTGACGCTCGATCTCCATAAAATCGCTGGTAGCCGTTTTTTTGATTTTATTGCTCTTAACAGCACCGGCCTCCTGTATGGCGCCTCCAAATAACAGGAGCTTTTCGGTGAGTGTGGTCTTGCCTGCATCCGGGTGGGAAATGATCCCGAATGTCCTGCGCTTATTAATTTCTTGTGTAAATGTCAATCCTTAAAAATTTGCGCAAAATTAATAGAAATTAGACGCCAATTGTGCAAAACACAGACTTTTCTGATCATTAAAAGGTCATCATGCCATAAATATCACCCTTGGACCACCACGCACGGAAAAACGCCAAATTTTGCCGATCAATGGCACGAATCAGTCCATGTAAAGCTGTGAAATGAAGCAGATTTTTTCGTTAAAATTTGGGTGATTCTGCCATTTGTCGAGTAAAGACGTTGTTGAAAGATATTTGATAAGTAAACCCCTGAATTACATTTGAAGATAGCCATATTAGCCATATCTTGCGAAAGATTTAATACCACCCATTTCTTACTTATTTTCCTGCCTTAAAGCCATGGTGATACGTTTAAACAAACCTATCATTTATGGACCTTTTTACCTCTTTCAATTACAAGTCAAAGAACTCTTATGGCTTGTTTATGGCACTTGTAATTTTGTTCTTCATGTCCTCCTTTACCGAAGGATCGACCCATGCGGATAACTACACCTATTTTTTTGTAACCGATACGGACGGGGACGGCATAAACGACGATCAGGATATAGATGATGATGGGGACGGATTGCTCGATTCTGCAGAGGATAATAATGAAGATGCAGACAATGATCCCACAACCAATCCCAATGATTCCGATGGAGACGGTATTCCGGACTATTTGGACCTTGATTCTGACAATGACGGTATCCTAGATAACATAGAAGCTCAATCACCTGCCAACCTGATCTTATCTT
>JBPEXP010000038.1:0-3725 GCA_052031475.1 Flavobacteriaceae bacterium
CCAGATCATTCCAGCTTACATCCTTGATGGTCAGTTCACTGCGCGTCATCGCCGCCAATCCTATCCAACTTCCTATTTCAATCATGTCTGGCAGCATGGTGTGCTCTGTACCACCAAGACCCTCTACTCCTTCAATCTGCAATAAGTTGGATCCGATACCTTCTATTTTGGCCCCCATCCGATTGAGCATTTTGCACAATTGCTGTAAATAGGGTTCACAGGCAGCATTGTAGATGGTAGTCTTGCCCTTTGCCAGGACGGCTGCCATAACAATATTTGCCGTTCCGGTAACAGAGGCCTCGTCAAGGAGCATATAGCAACCTTGAAGTGTTTCTGCTTCAACCCCGTAAAAACGCTCCTCCTTGTTGTAGCGAAATTTAGCCCCCAGATTTACAAATCCCTGAAAATGGGTATCCAACCTTCTTCTGCCGATCTTGTCGCCACCGGGTTTTGGTATAAACCCTTTCCCGAAACGGGCCAAAAGAGGTCCAACCAGCATGATAGAGCCGCGCAAGCCGCCCCCGTCCCTCTTGTAGTTTTCTGATTGGAGATAATCTATATCCAACTCGTCGGCCTGAAAGCTGTAAGATCCCTTACCCAATTTTTCAACCTTGACACCCAGGTCCTTGAGCAGGGCGATCAATTTGTTGACATCCACGATGTCTGGTATGTTGTTGATAGTTACCTTTTCGGGGGTTAGAAGAACTGCACAGAGAATCTGCAGTGCTTCGTTTTTGGCTCCTTGTGGTGTAATCTGGCCATGAAGCTTATGGCCGCCTTCTATTTTAAATGTACCCATCTAAAATCCAGTGCTTAGTAGCGTTTTTTACCTCGGCCCGAGCCTCTCTGTCCTTTTTTTCCAGAGCCGCCCCTATTGGATTTATTTGATCTTACCTTTAGGAACTGACCGCTGTCTGTAAGATTCTCGCCGTCCGATGCCAGGTCTATCTGACCGTCACTCAATTCGTAAAGGTGTTCGAAAATGACCTTATCATCAACGCTGTCTTTATTCCAGTTGAGATAACATTTCTTCATGTGATTGGCGATGGTGTACTCTAGGCCATCTCTCATGTCTCCCTTTTCCCATTTGATGGCAACGTCTATCATCCTCTTGATGTTGTTGCCGTAAAAGCGGTACTTCGGGTGATTCTGAGGGTATTCCAGGGGATCCGGCCGCTGCTCAAGCACTTCTTTGGAAGGCTTGGGATAAGGAGACTCCACGTCTAGCTTGAATTTTGACATGATGAAAAGCTGATCCCACAGCTTGTGCTGAAAGTCGGGTACATCTCTCAAATGAGGCTGTAAATTACCCATCACGCTGATGATCGCCTGAGCGATCCTGTTGCGTTCCTCATCGTCCTCTATGGATACGGCGTAGTCGACCATTTTTTGAAAATGCCTGCCGTATTCTGGTATAATCAGCTTGGGCCGATCTGTATTGTATTCTAAATTTTCTACTGGATTCAAATTAGTGGTAGTTATAAAATTGAATGAAATGGAAGTAGTTCAATAACGCGCGCAAATTAACAAAATTATGACAGAATTGCCATTTTATAATGATATTACGCCTTCCACCTTGCCTACTTCCTTGTATTTTTCAATGACATCGTCAGGACTCTCCAGGTGGACGGTAATTGACAAGCTGGTATACTTTCCCTTCCGTGATTTTTTTGATTCGATGACGGCTCCGGTGTTGTCGAAAATCTTATTGATCTCCGCGATCTTCTGCTTGTCGGTAGGTATGATAAATTTGTAGAGATAATCAGAAGGCCAACTACTGGTGTTTAAAAGTTCTTCCCGGAGCCGGCCGTAAAATTCATCCGATTTATCGGTATCCATGCCATAGTTTTTACAAATATACACCTTCGGAATCAATTTTTAAGCCTGACTTCCTTTGATTACTTTTGTAAGGATAAACAAGCCCCTTGAACCCGCAAAAAATCGTCATTACAGGTGGTCCCGGAACGGGAAAAACCTCCCTGGTCAACAGCCTGGAAGAGGATGGATTTTATTGTTACCACGAAATCATCAGGGATCTTACATCACAGGAAGTTGCAGGCCGCAAACCATCCGAGATCAACAGTAATCCCCTGGCTTTTGTAGACGACCCCTATCAGTTTAATAAAAACTTGCTGACCGGCAGAAAAAAGCAGTATGTGTCAGCTGCCGGTTCTAATGGCCCTTTTGTATTTTTTGACCGGGGCATTCCTGATGTGCTGGCCTATATGCATTATTTCAATCAGCTTTACGGTAAGGAATTCATAAAAGCCTGCAAGGATCACAGATATGATCAGGTAGTCATCCTTCCCCCGTGGAAAGAAATTTACACCTCGGACGGGGAGCGATTTGAAAGTTTTGAAGAGGCCTGTGCTATTCACGATGAACTTATGCGTACTTATGAGAAGTTCGATTATCGTCCTATTGAGGTACCCACCGGAAGCGTACAGGAAAGACATTCTTTTGTTACAGATCTATTAAACTCTTTTAAATGAAGGAGGCAGCCCTGCATACATTAAAAGAATACTGGGGTTATGACAATTTCAGGGGCTCCCAGCAGGCTATAATTGAGGCGATTCTTAACAAACAGGATGTGCTTGCCCTTATGCCTACCGCAGGCGGCAAATCTCTATGCTACCAGTTACCGGGAATACTCTCCGAAGGTATATGTGTGGTAGTATCTCCATTGGTGGCCCTGATACAAGATCAGGTAAATCAACTCAGGGCCCATGGCGTGAAAGCCATGTCACTAACGGGCAGCATCAGCAGAGATGAACTCATAAAACTGCTCGACAACGCGGTATATGGAAAATATAAGTTTCTGTACCTCTCCCCTGAGCGAATCCAAAATCCGATGGTGCAGGAAAGAATCACGCAGATGCCGGTCAACCTAATTGCCATTGATGAAGCCCATTGTATATCCCAATGGGGTCATGATTTCAGACCGGCTTATTTGCAATGTCACCTGCTTAGGGAACTTCAGCCCCAGGCACCTGTTGTAGCACTTACTGCCACAGCCACCCAACCGGTTGTAAAGGATATCGTACAATATCTCGAAATGAGAGAACCTGAGATATATAAAGATTCTTTTTTGAGGTCCAATATTTCCTATAATGTCATCCATGATGAAAACAAACAACTCAGGCTCTATGAATTATGCGATGCCTCTGAAAGGAGTGGATTGATCTATGTGCGTACACGCAGAAAGACAGCGGAGATCGCCGACTACCTGAATAAAAAAGGGCTTTCTGCCGACTATTTTCACGGCGGTCTGCCCAAGGAAGAGAAAAATAAAAAACTAGACAGCTGGCTCAATAACCGGGTGCGGTTTATAGTAGCCACCAATGCATTTGGCATGGGAGTAGATAAGGCCGATGTAGATCTGGTTGTACATTTTCAAATACCAGACTGTCTGGAGAACTACTTTCAGGAATCCGGGAGGGCGGGTCGCGACGGTCAACCAGCCATGGCGGCCTTAATAACCAATACCGGCGATATAGAACTTACCAGACAACAGTTCACGGAGCATCTTCCCGATCCTCATTTTTTAAAGAAACTCTACAGGCATTTAAACAACTATTTTCAGATTTCTTATGGCGAAGGGCAGGACGAATTGTTCCATTTTAATTTCAATGACTTCTGCGAGGTTTATGGTCTTTCTCAGTCGCTCGTCTACAACGGATTGCAAATACTCGATCAGTATTCTGTTATTTCCTTGTCCCAGTCTT
>JBPEXP010000380.1:0-4988 GCA_052031475.1 Flavobacteriaceae bacterium
GGATGTAATTCTATGTAATATCCGTGCTCTTCGGTAATTCTGTTCAGTAAATATCGGGCCACCCAAAGCTCATCTCCGGCTTTTTTGGCTCCTTTGGCAAAATTCTGAAACTCCCATTGCCCCGGAGCTACTTCCTGATTGATCCCTTCAATGTTCAATCCGGCTTCAAGACACACTTCCAGGTGTTCGTAAACAAATTCACGGCCCCAAGTATATCGCCCTCCAACGGAACAGTAGTACTGTCCTTGTGGATAGGGAAATCCTCTTTTAGGAAATCCTAGTGGCAGATCCGTGTCTATATCCATAATGAAGTATTCCTGTTCGAATCCGAACCAGAAATCATCGTCATCGTCATCAATTTTTGCGCGGTGATTGGACTCATGGGGTGTTCCGTCTGCATTGAGTACTTCGGTCATGACCAACCAACCATTATCTCTTTGTGGGTCGGGGTAAAGCGCTACTGGTTTCAAAAGGCAGTCGGAAGAATTTCCTTCAGCCTGTAAAGTTGAGCTACCATCAAAAGACCAAATTGGGCAGCTTTCCAATTTTCCATCAAAACCATCAACAACCTTTGTTTTGCTACGCAGCTCCTGAACAGGCGTGTAACCGTCTAACCAAATGTATTCTAACTTTGCTTTACTCATAATACCAAGGGATTAGTTAATTTTTAGATCGTCAAAAATATATTATTTCTTAATATTGCCACAATAAAATCGGGGGTAAATATCAAAAAAATCTACATAATTATTAACACCCCCTAAAATTGAGGGGTATTTTGTAAATATTTCATTTTTTTTCGCTATAACTGTGAAATACTTAATTTTGCCTTCCTAGTCTAATCACCTAATTGCCCATGTCAAACAGCAGATTTGAAGCCATAGCCGAAAGTCACCGGCATCAGAACAAACTAATCGAGGAAAAAGGCCGGCGGTCCGAGCTATACGGCACCCATGTATTTAACGAGGAGCGCATGCTTCAGTATCTCACCCGGGATGCCTTGAAAAGTGTCAAGGACGCGGTTCTTTCAGGATCCAAGATCAACAGGAAAACGGCAGACCAGGTTGCCGAAGCCATGAAAGCCTGGGCCATATCTATGGGCGCCACTCATTATACCCACTGGTTCCAGCCTCTTACCGGTGCTACGGCGGAAAAACACGATGCCTTTTTTGATCTGATGTCTGATGGCCGGGCTCTCGAGAAGTTTGAAGGTGGCCAACTGGTTCAGCAGGAACCGGATGCTTCAAGCTTTCCCAGCGGTGGTATCAGAAATACTTTTGAAGCCCGGGGATATACGGCATGGGATCCTACTTCCCCGGCCTTTATTTACGGTGCCACACTCTGTATCCCCACAGTTTTTGTGTCCTATACCGGCGAGGCTCTGGATAATAAAGCACCGCTCCTCAGGGCATTAAACGCTGTAGACGAGGCCGCCACCGCTGTGGCTCGCTACTTCGATAAAAACGTGTCTAAGGTTAATGCAACACTGGGCTGGGAACAGGAGTATTTTCTGATTGATAAGGCCCTGGCCCATTCCAGGCCCGATCTGATTCTGGCAGGGCGCACATTAATAGGGCATGCAGCCGCCAAAGGACAGCAATTAGATGATCACTATTTTGGCGTTATCCCGCTGCGGGCCATCAGTTTTATGAGAGACCTGGAGATGGAATGTACCAAATTGGGCATTCCGGTTAAAACCAGGCACAACGAAGTGGCGCCCAATCAATTTGAGATCGCACCCGTATTCGAAGAGGCCAATCTGGCCGTAGACCACAATCTACTGCTCATGGATGTGATGGAAAAGGTTGCAGACCGGCATCATTTTAAGGTGCTATTCCACGAAAAACCCTTTGCGGGCATCAATGGTTCTGGCAAGCATAACAACTGGTCCCTCGCTACGGATACTGGGGTGAATCTCCTGAGTCCGGGATCCACTCCCATGAAGAATTTGCAATTCCTGACATTCTTCGTAAATACTATCAAAGCGGTGGATACCTACGAAGAGCTGTTGCGGGCATCTATTGCTTCGTCAAGCAATGACCACAGACTAGGGGCTAATGAAGCCCCGCCGGCCATCATTTCGATTTTTATCGGTCACCAGCTGAGTGAGGTGCTCGATGAGCTGGAAGGTGTGAGCAGGGGCAAGCTTTCCCCCGAGGAAAAAACGGAGCTGAAACTTAATGTGGTAGGAAAAATACCTGAAATTCTCCTCGATAATACAGACCGCAACCGCACATCTCCCTTCGCTTTTACCGGCAATAAATTTGAATTCAGGGGGGTGGGCTCCAGGACCAATTGCGCCAAACCGATGACGGTGCTCAATACCATTGTGGCAAAACAACTTCAGGAATTTAAAAACGAAGTAGACAGCCTGATCGCTAAAAAAAGCCTTAAGAAAGACGAGGCAGTCTTTAATGTGCTCAGAGAATATATCAAATCATCTAAGAGAATAAGATTTGAAGGGGATGGCTACAGTGCTGAGTGGGAGACCGAGGCCAAAAAAAGGAAACTCAGCAATAACAAGACTACACCACAGGCCATACAGGTGCTAACCTCAGATAAGAGCCTGGATCTTTTTAAGAGTATGGAGGTAATGAGTGAGGTAGAGATCATGGCCCGGAAGGAAGTGGAGTTGGAAACCTATATCCTGCAAACCCAGATCGAGGGCAGGGTTTTCAATGAATTGATCTACAATTTTATCATTCCTGCGGCAGTGTCCTATCAGAATATACTCATTGAAAACGTAAGCGGACTAAAAGATATTTACGGAGCGGCTTACAAAAAATTCGCGGAGGAATTGCTCTCTGTCATCGAACAGATCTCCGAACACCTCGTGGAGATCAAGAAAAAGACAGATCGAATGACTGATGCGCGCAAGCGGGCCAACAACATGACCGATGTGAATAAAAAGGCCTTTGCCTATTGCGATGATGTGAGGCCTTATTTTGAAGATATTCGCTATCACTGCGATAAACTGGAGCAGCTTACAGACAATGAGATCTGGCCCCTGGCCAAATACAGGGAATTATTGTTTATTCGCTGATTCAGGCACTGAAGAGCAGACACCGGGCAGGTTTATGTAAGATTCCACTATTTTAGCCTAAAATTTACCCTATGGCCCAAGCTGGCAGTAAGAGATATGATCAAAGAGGAGTTTCTGCGTCCAAAGAAGACGTACACCAGGCCATAAAGAATATTGATAAAGGCTTGTTCCCCAAGGCATTTTGCAAGATCGTTCCCGACTATCTTACGGATGATAAAGACTTTTGCCTGGTTATGCATGCAGACGGAGCGGGCACCAAGTCTTCTCTGGCCTATATGTACTGGAAAGAAACCGGAGACCTCAGTGTTTGGAAAGGCATAGCACAGGACGCCCTGGTCATGAATCTGGACGACCTGCTTTGCGTGGGTGCCACTTCAAATATTACTCTTTCTTCAACCATCGGGCGGAATAAAAACTTAATTCCCGGTGAGGTGATCTCGGCCATCATCAACGGGACAGAAGAGTTGATAGAAGATTTACGGGAATTTGGCATTGAAATCTACTCCACAGGTGGCGAAACTGCCGATGTGGGAGACCTGGTACGGACCATTATCGTAGATTCCACGGTAACCGCCAGGATGCGGCGCGATCAGGTGATCGATAATCGGAACATTCAGGCCGGGGACGTCATTGTAGGCCTGGCTTCCTTTGGACAGGCAACTTACGAAAGCTCCTATAACGGGGGCATGGGCAGCAATGGCCTGACCTCTGCCAGGCACGATGTCTTTGATTCCTACCTGAGGGTAAAATACCCCGAAAGCTTTGATCCCCAAATACCTTCTGAATTAGTTTATTCGGGAAGTTTGAAACTTACAGATCCCGTTCCCGGAACACCGCTGGATGCAGGAAAGCTGGTTCTTTCACCTACCCGCACCTACGCCCCGGTCATCAAAAAGGTGTTGGAAGAAATAGGTTCTTCTTCCGTTCACGGAATGGTACATTGCAGTGGAGGAGCCCAGACCAAGATCCTGCATTTCATAGACCAACTGCACGTGGTAAAAGACCGGCTTTTTGATGTTCCGCCTTTGTTTGAGTTAATCCAGCGTGAATCCGGTACCAACTGGAGGGAAATGTACCAGGTTTTTAACTGCGGCCACAGGATGGAAATCTACCTGGATGCGTCACTTGCGGAAACCGTGCTGAATATTTCTAAGGATTTTGCCGTAGATGCCCGTATTATAGGCCACGTAGAGAGGCATGAGACAAAAAAACTCACCATCAGCGGACCGTATGGCAGCTTTGTGTATTAGCGCATACGATTACGCCCATTATTTCGTTCTTTTTTAAAGCATCGGCTGCATCATTTGAATTTCAGTTTGCTGTGGAAAAATCCCTGAATAAGCGGCTTTCAACAGCAAAAAATCTCTTGTACAGGCCGGTAAAATAAAAAGTTATGGAAAGAAAAGAATTTTTAAGAAGCATTGGTGCCGGCGCTGCATTCGCCCTTACCTTTCCCTGTATGCAGGGTTGTTCCAAGGACAGTGGGGGAGGTGGTGAAAATGAAATACCCACCGGTGTAGACTTTACCATAGACCTCAACTCTCAGGAAGGAATGGGCCTTCAAAACAATGGCGATTTCATTTTGAAGAACGAGGTGGTGGTTGCCAAGAACCTGGAAGGAAATTTTGTGGCTGCCAGCCAGATCTGTAGTCACCAGCAAACAGACCAGGTTCGCTTTATCGAAGAACAGGGTGGTATTTTCCGTTGCTTTACCCATGGGTCTGAGTTCGATCAGAACGGTACCCCATTGAACAGCATAACGAATAATCCGCTTAAAATCTTCAGTACAGAACTCAACGGAAGCATTCTGCGAGTATTTGAATCGTAATTATTCGCTCCATATGTGTATTCATGAGCCGTATACTTTGCCTACTTACCCGTCCCCTAATATGGGGTCCTCCTTACAGGATATATCGCATCCGCAGTGCGGATATTGATATAGCCCGGG
>JBPEXP010000381.1:0-2027 GCA_052031475.1 Flavobacteriaceae bacterium
GAAATAGGATGCATAGGCTTTGACCCTGCTGTTGTTTACATCGTTGAGTTCTGCCGGGTCGTAAAGGTCGTGCTCTTCTCCGAGATTCCAGTTCAGTGCCAAATGGTGCCCGAACCTGGCAATGAGCTCGCGGTAGTATAGTTTACGCTCGGGTCCCAATTCGCCACCATCCAACAATTGATCATTTTCAGTTTCCTGGGTCTTAAAATGCAGGTACATACCTTTGGTGTCCGCATGTGAAAATAGGATCTCCCACTGCTCCAATTTGGAGACATCATAGCGTTTTCTGTTCGCTTTATCAGCAGCAGTTTGGTCATCAAGGGCTGCATTGGAAGATGCCACCCAGGGCCACACGTCTTTTCCATCTCCTTTGACGTTCATTGTGAGAAAAGAAAAGGCGTTCATTCCCTTGCTGTTCAGGTAGTTGACGGCTCCGATAATGCCTTTGCCTTTATTGTTTTTCCAGGTGGGATCACCGCTGTTCCAATCCTGCTCATGCGGATTCCAGTTCTTATCTCCAGCCGTATTATCGAATTCTGTATAGCCCAGTATATTTTCAGGTGAATCAGCACCTGCTTTGAGGAAATATTTACCGTTTTCCTTGAATTTGAGATACCGTTCACCGGTGTATTCGAGGCGCCCGTTTGCCCGGTGGTCCGGTGCATTTTTGTTGGAAGAATTGATATTAAAAGATCCGGATGTGCCGTCAAATGAATGTGGGTTTCCGGCATTGACACCTGTTTTTATTGCCACTTCAGTACCTTTCCTGAAAGAGGCCGTATAGGTCCACTGCCCGGTTTTGTTAGGTGTGAACCTAACTGCCCATTTGTTACCCGAACTGGCTCCTGAATTAGCGGCGTCGCCATCTGCCGCATAAAATCCGGGTACGGTAAATGAAGTTCCGCCGGGACCGTCAAAGGTCACATTTAAGCGGTAGTCCATAAATGGATTGGTGTTATCGGATTCCGAAACACTGGGACCATCAAATAATATGGTGATCGTATGCCATTTCCTGAGTTCTCCGGTTACCGTGGCTTGGGGAAATACCAGGTAGCCGCAAAATAGCAGTAATACTGCAATTGAAAGTCTAATGTTGTGCATGTTGTAGGTCTAGGTTTAAGTTCATGTTCACTAAGGGGTACGACTTGGGTAATTTGGACTTGGGATGGTTTAAAATGGCAGGCTCACAAACCGTCGATCAACGGCTTGTAGAAGGAATTCGCATCACTATGATACCTATATAAAGAGACTGTGCTATCAACTTGGGGTATTGATACACAGTTATTTAAAAAGGAAAATAGAGATGGATTACTCCACAAGAATGTGAGTTGGGTAGTTGCCATGCATAAGTTTTAAAATTGATTTGGACTCTAAATCTAAATAATCTAACGCAAAAAATCGGATGAACACCTTATTTTTTCGATGAAATGCATGAATTCGATAAATTTTAAGAAATAAGCAATATTCACCTCTAAAGATGGATGCCTTTTCTAAAATATTTCGATTCATTAAAATGTATGCGCTTTTCAGCAGCTTGAACTAAGGTCAAGAAAATCAAAAAACAATTAGTAAACGCGACGCAAGAAGTGAAGTATTTATATGCGTTATATTATTGCCTGTTCACCATAAGCGTGTGGCTGGCCACCGAGAGATCCTCTAAAACGATCATGAGAAAATACATCCCATCTGTCAGACTTTGAATTTTTATTTGATAGACGCCGTTCTGGCGACTAATTTCATTATGAGTCTGTTCCAATATCTTCCTGCCATTGGAGTCATAAACAACAAGGGAATGAATACTTTCCTGACCTGTTGCGATCTTGATTTCTGTTGAGGCAGGATTTGGATAAATATATGTATGTGCCGGTTTACTGGTTTGGATGATAGTAGAGGTCGTGGATTCAGGAAGGCTACTCAGCGGTATTTTTGCCGCTCCACACGTATTAGTAAATATTTCAATTCCGGAAACCTTGGGATTCTGCACCACGCCGGTAAATTCTATAGTAAGCGCTCCATCGTTTACATCA
>JBPEXP010000382.1:0-4683 GCA_052031475.1 Flavobacteriaceae bacterium
ATAAACGTTCATGACAAGTACGTGAAAGGAGGCGACACTCTGGGGTATTGGACGGATACTCATCTCAGGATCGAGGGCATTGCCGTTAATTTCCTGCATTTTGTTTTTCTTTCTGACTGGCTATTTGTCTCGGATGAAAACCTGATTGAACCATCCATTTTTAGAAGATTTGATACTATAGGAGACACTCCGGTCCAAATTGTTTCCAGCGGTCCGGACACCGATTATCCGAACATCCTGCAGCAGTATCTCTATATTCTTTACCAGGCCAAGGACTACGTCTATATAGTAAACCCATACATCGTTCCTGACTCGGCCCTGTCTCTGGCCATTAAGACAGTTGCCCTAAGCGGAATTGATGTACGACTCATTCTGGCCGAAAGGTCTGATTCTGTGATCATGGATTGGACTGTACGTTCCTACTTTGGACGATTTCTCAACAGCGGGGTAAGGATCTATCTATACCAGAAAGGATTTATACACTCCAAGGTAATCATATCGGATGATCATATTTGCTCCATCGGGACGGCCAATCTGGATTACAGGAGTTTTGAGCAGAATTTTGAAGTAAATGCCTTGATCTATGAACGTGAAGCAACGCTTCAAATGAAGGAGGAAATAAATCAGTTTCAGGAAGACAGCTATTTGCTGACACTGGAAGAACACGATAAGCGTGGCCAAATTAAACGAATTAAAGAAAAAATAGGCCGCCTGAGCAGTCCGCTCATGTAATGTCCTTCATACAACTTATCACGCCCAGATAGATTATTTTTAAAACATGATTTTGAAGAGTCCCAGACCATCACTTCTTTTCTCGCTTTGCATCCTGGTTATTATTTGCTCCGAGGCGTGTAAAGAGAATGCAAAATCCGTTGACGAATTGCCTGATAAAAGTGCAGAATGTTGTCCTCCGGGTGGCAGAGCCGCCATTTTAAGCCAGGAAAGTACTGCTAATAAGGAAATAAAGGATCAAATGGTATTGATTCCCGGCGGTACATTTATGATGGGTGCAGAAGGCAATCTTGCCCTTCCGAGGGAATATCCAAAGCACCCGGTTGAGATCAGGTCTTTTTATATGGATGTTCATGAAGTGACCAATCGGGAATTTAGCCGGTTCGTTGAAGCCACAGGCTATACGACCATAGCTGAGAGGAAAGTCGACTGGGAGTCGCTTAAAAGACAATTACCCCCCGGTACTCCGAAACCCCCGGAAGAAAATTTACTGCCGGGATCCCTGGTTTTTACCCCCAGGGCAGGAGTTACGAATCTCTCTGATTATTATCAATGGTGGGAATGGGTCAACTATGCAGATTGGAGGCATCCGGATGGCCCGGACAGCTCTATTGCGGGTAAAGACGATCATCCCGTGGTACATATTGCGCTGGCCGACGCACGGGCTTATGCCGAGTGGGCAGGTAAAAGACTCCCAACGGAAGCCGAATGGGAGTGGGCAGCCAGGGGCGGACTTAAAGACAAGACCTATCCATGGGGCGATAAAGATGTGAATGAGACTCCGTACGAATGCAACTCCTGGCAAGGCAGGTTTCCCAGTATGAACACAGCTAAAGACGGTTATTTGTACACAGCACCGGTGGGCAGCTTTGCCTCTAACGGGTACGGATTGTACGACATGGCCGGGAATGTATGGGAGATCACTTCAGACTGGTATGACCCCAATTATTACAAGACCTTATCGGAAAAAGAAGTAACTATCAATCCCCAAGGCCCGGATAAAAGTTTCAATCCTTCAGCACCTTATGGCCAGCACACCGTGATTAAAGGGGGATCATTTCTGTGCAATGACAGTTACTGCGCCAGCTACCGGGTATCTGCACGCATGCCCCTGGAAATGGACAGCGGCATGAACCACGTTGGCTTCCGCTGTGTACGGGATATCAAGTAAAAAGCCCTCTTAAAGATTAAAAGGGCTTTATCGTCTTAGTCAGAAGTATTTTATTCTACCGGGACAAAACTGAAGTGTTGTCCTCCCAGGGAAGCCTCGGCCATCAATCCACCCTGGACTCGTGTAAACACGGCAACGCCTTCATCGTAGGCCACATCAAATGAAGCACCGGGAACGATAGCTACAGCAGATGTCTGAGCGCTGAACTTAAGATTTTCATTTTTGAACTTATCAAAAGCCTCCATGTTCTCAAAGAAGATCACTTCGCTGTATTGCTGTCCTCCAGCCTGAAGACCAAAAGTTCCTTGCTTGATCTTTGAGGTGCCAATGGGCTCACCACCCTTTACAAACACCATTCCTTCACCGGCTGCACCGCCAATGACAAGACCAGCCTTGGTTATCTTTGGGTAGATAGCGTAACCTACCGCCTGATCCAAATAGGTTTGGAGTTTTGGAGCATCGGCAATCATGGTGGCGAGTTCTTCCCTGCAATTTTCCTCCAATTCAGGCTTCCAGCCCTGACTATACGCATTGAAGGCGAAGAGCATGGTCAAAATCATCAAGAGGGATTTCGAAGAATGTACTACTAGTTTTTTCATTTGAATCTGTGTTTTATATTTTGATTTAAATCTGAATAAATACGGGGAAACCTGGAAAATCTGTGAAGAATAAATATAGTCAAATAAGACCAGATTTAAACGCTTCTGACCTGCTTTTTCGCCAAATTACAACCCTTTTGAGAATACGTCAGACACCAGCTAAACCGCGTAAAATCCCATCTCTTAATTTATGACTTGTCAATGGTCTTCGCAATGGCCTTAGCATAGCTTTTTGCTGTGGAAATTGCACTATCAGGATTCTCAATGGAAGCCCTGAAAAGCCGTACCATCTGTTCATCCTCGGGCAAATCCAGATTGAAGGCAATGCTATCGAGGACGTACAGTTTTGAGGTGATGGTAAAATCATCGGTTTGCTCCACGTAGATGTCCTCGGTAGAATAGGCGAGAGGATGGTAGAAATAGGTATAGAAACCCCAACCTAAGTACGTGGGACGATCTATATAGCCGTAATTTACAGAAGCCTCATAACCTCCTTCCACTCCAGAGCGCGTTTCTTCCTGATAATCCTTTAATACGGTCATTACCACGGCGTCGTAGTTGTTCTCCTCCAGGATCTTCTTGATCCTGCCCTTTTCTTCATCCGTATATTTTTTCTCCGGATCAAAATCAGGAAACTGCATATAACTGGCCGTGGCCTTCATGCCGGCATCTTGGAGGGTTTTGGTAATTTCCTTTTCAAAGGCCTTTCTCACCTCTAAATCCGAAGTTCTGGCCAAAACAAGAATATTTTTACCTTCTACACTTTCCTTGTCTTCGGCGCTCCAGTTGTACAACACCTTAAAACTCTTGCAGCTTCCTAAAAGCAATAATAAGAGAAGCAGGCCTGGTAATTTAAATAGATTCATAGCATTGATTTAATCATTTATAATTTGGTGAATTTTCCTTGTCCAACTTTTCCGTTTCTCATAATGGTCATGCTGATGTCCTGCCCGGAAGGCATGCTGGCAATGCTTTGCCTGATCTCAAATATTGAATTCAGATCAGTGACCTTAATACCGGCCATTTCCAGTATGATATCGCCGCCCAATAGCAGTTCTACCCCTTCTATGGTGGCAGGGATATAGCCGCCTTGCAAACCCAATTGACTGGCTGCGCCTTTTGAGCTCAGGTTAATTACCAGGATGCCGGATTCCTGGGGTACGTTCAATGCCGCTGCTAAATTGCCATCCAGCATAATGGACTCCATTCCGGCCCAGATGGAAGCCTCCTGCATAAGCAGCTGCCTGGCTACATTGGAAGACATGGCAAATCCTATACCCTCAAACCCCCCGGAATTCGTGTAGATCCTGCTGGCGATCCCGATGACCTCCGCTTTCATATTGAACATAGGGCCGCCGGAATTACCGGGATTGATAGAAGCATCCGTTTGCAGGAATTCTATTTCGATAAAGTCGTTCATCAAACTTTCGGGCGAGAAACGCCCGCTTAGGATTCCTCGCGACAGCGATTGCTTAAAACCATGGGGAGCACCCAGCACAAAGACATCCTCACCAATGGCTACCTGATCAGAATCCCCTATCGCAGCAACTTTTTTATCCTTCAGCTCGAAATTGCCTTCGATCTTAACCAAAGCCACATCGGCCTCATCATTGGAAGTGAGTACCTGTCCCTGGTATACGTCCCCGTCCGTGAATTCAATACGCACTTCCTCGGCAGACTGAACTACATGAGCAGCAGTCCATATGAGGCCTTCAGAGGAGATCAATACCCCTGAACCCTGTGAAGCCTGGGTTACCAATTCTATCTGGTCTCCGCTTCGTTCAGGGGCAACGCTGATGATGTTGATGACTACAACGGATGAACTGACCTGTTTATACAGGTCGGCCAGATTTTGGGCCGTCACATTGCAGAAAAGAAGCAAGGCGGAGAACAGGCAAATTTTTTTCATCAGATATAATAATTGGGGAAATTTGAGAGTGGTCACGAAAAATAATCATTTCTAACCATTGCAGAAAACCTCTTATTGCATTATTCCATATAATCTTCCCAAATGAGAGCTGCTGCCCCGCAAATAGCGGCTGATTTTCCTTTCATTCCGGAATGCATCAGTTTTACCTTGCCTTTGTAGATATCCAAAAGGTATTCATTGAAATACTTCTTTAAAGGTTCGGTGATCCATTTACCGCTGCCTATCAATCCGCCCATCAGGAAGAAGGCTTC
>JBPEXP010000383.1:0-3031 GCA_052031475.1 Flavobacteriaceae bacterium
CGTATTGCCTGGGCCCTGCAACCTAAATCCAGGATTCTTCTGGACAGTATCAATGCCTGGATACTCAATCACCGAAAGAAGAAAGAATTCAATATCATTTTCAATAAATACTTCAAAAATCAGCGCAGCTTTAATCGCAGGATAAGAAGTGATTTCTACAGCCTGAATAAAAAGCAGATCAGTCCGTTTGACGATCTGATCAAGGAAAGTGCAAGCAAAATCAATTGGGACTGGCGACTGCTCGCTTCGTTGATCTACCAGGAATCCAGGTTCGAGACCGATGCGCAGTCGTGGGCAGGTGCACAGGGTTTGATGCAGATGATGCCTGGAACCGCAGAAGAACTGGGGGTGAATAATGTTCTGGACCCACGCGACAATATTTCTGGGGGCAGCTTGTATTTGAAACGACTTTACAATCGCTTTCCGGAGATCACAGATTCTGTTCAACGCATTAAATTCAGTATGGCCGCCTATAACTGCGGATTTTCACATGTAAAGGATGCCCAGAGACTGGCCAATCACAAAGATCTTGATCCTACGCTTTGGGATGGCCATGTGGCCGAAATGATCCTGGCACTTAGCAACCCCAGGAACTTCAATTTGGAATTTATACAGAATGGATATGTGAACGGCAAAGAACCCTACAGATACGTCAACCAAATCTTCGAACGTTACGAGCACTATAAGAGATTTATTGATAATTAGTTGTTTGCATATTCTAAAGATCTTTGATGACCCCTAAAACTTTCGAAACGGAAAGACTAATTCTAAGGCCCACTTCGGTAGAGGATGCATCTTTTGTCCTGCGATTGATCAATACACCTAAGTGGCTTCGTTTTGTAGGAGACAGAAAAGTGTACTCCGAGGAAGATGCGAAGCTATATATTCAGGAACGCATGCTTCCACAACTCCAACGCCTTGGTTATTCAAATTACACCTTGATCCGAAAATCAGACAGCGCCAAAGTAGGCTGCTGTGGACTCTACGACCGGGAAGGACTGGAAGGCGTTGATATCGGATTTGCCTTATTGCCCGAGTTCGAAAGGCAGGGTTACGCCTTTGAAGCGGCCCATAGGATTATGAAGGCCGCCAAAGAAGATTTTAAGATTGAGCACATAAAGGGAATCACTTCTAAGCAACATTTTGCCTCGCAAAAACTACTTGAAAAGCTGGGTTTGATCAGAACAGGGCTGATTACCCTTCCTGAGGAAGAGGAAGAACTTCTATTGTACGAAAAAATACTTTGAGGATAATCCGGTACGTTTAACCACCACTTTTAAGCCAAGCTCGGTAACATAAGTCTGTGAGGATCGTCCTAGAAGTATAAACGATCACCATGTGGACCAATAAAAAAACAGGCCGGCTGGCTGGCCTGGTATACTTAATTCTCGTAATTACCGGAATTTTTAGCCTGCTTTATGTTCCTTCTCAAATTTACGTAAGCGGTGATGCTGCAGCCACGGCGTCCCGGATTGCAGAATCTGAATTCTTGTTCAGGCTGGGCATGGCTGTGGAGATGATCTCCTTTGTAGCCTTTTTATTGTTGCCCCTCATCCTATACAAACTCTTTCACAAAGTAAATAAGACAGCCTCGGTCTTAATGGTGGCCTTTGCGGTAATCAGCATACCCATAAGTTTTGCGGGCATGATCAATGAATTGTCTGTTCTGAACCTCATTCATTCACCTGGATTTCCATCGGCCGAACTGGAGTCGCAAATTATGTTCAATTTGAAGAGATACTTTAGCGGTCACCTGGTTGCCCAGATCTTCTGGGCTCTCTGGCTTTTTCCATTGGGCTATATGATCTATAAGTCGGCCTTGATACCCAGGATCCTTGGAGTCTTTCTGATGATCGGCTGTTTGGGCTACCTGTTTGATTTCTTCGGCCGTATTCTGCTCGCAGATTACAGTGATCTTGCTGTAGCCTCTTACGTTACTATTCCGGCCAGTATCGGTGAGATCGGCACTTGTCTCTGGCTACTGATCATGGGTGCAAAGGAAGACAGCTGAATCTGGCTTGTGTTAAAAAATGTAACAATCTGCTATGAAAATCATCTTATTAATATCAACCTGCTGATTAGATGAAGTCCGGACGCATTAACAGAAACCGCACAGCAATCGGAGTTGGGATTACCGGGGGACTGGTATTTCTTCTCTTTTATTACTTTGCCGTAGGTATTCAATTGGATGACTTCTACCTGATTTCAGGGCTCTTTGCTTCAGTTCTATTAACCGGCTTGTCCTTCCTTCTCCTGAATTCCAAATAAAACCCTTTGCTATCTATTTCTTGCAAGAGTGACTTTATAAATACCGGTAAAAATCCAGGAAGTTTGTAACTTTCAAATGCCAGCTTTTACAGGCTACAATAAATGATGGGGTTCTCCAAACCCCTCCCCATTTTCGAAGTTAATTGTTGAATCAGTATTATGCTTGCATTCTGAAGCACTAATTATTATGGAATTCCTTGAGAAACTATTATCAATTAATCAGAATTATATTTTTTACGGTCTGCTGCTAGGTCTATTCCTATTGGAGGGGATACGAAAAAGTCGGGCAGAAATGGGGTCCAAGCTCAAACATTTCTTCCACAACTTCCTTTTTCAGATCATTCTGATCGCTCTGGGATCTCTGGTCGTCTTCATTACCGTTCAAACATTTGAATGGATAGAAACCCGTCAGTTCGGGATCTTTAACTGGTTGGATACACCTTTCTGGCTCAAGATCACAGCGGGAGTCTTCATCATAGACCTGGCCGATTACTGGTTTCACCGATGGGATCATCGAATACCGTTGTTGTGGCGTCAGCACAGAGTTCACCACAGTGATACCTCACTGGATGTGAGTACAACACTCAGAGTATTTCCAACGGACCTGATCTATTTTGTCCTGGGAGAAAGCCTGTTCGCTGTAGTATTCGGACTGGATATCTTATCGATGAATATATTCCTGTTTCTATTGCTCGTTATGATGTTCCTTCAACACAGCAGCCTTAAATTCCCCAGATGGGTAGATGGCGTTTTTGGCTGGCTT
>JBPEXP010000384.1:0-4479 GCA_052031475.1 Flavobacteriaceae bacterium
CTGCTGCGCCAGAGTTGTATTGATCTGATTCTCCGGTTTGGCCGGCAGGCTCATCTCAAAGGCTCCCGGAGTAAAGTCTATGGGCCCGGACAACATCCTGGTAAAGGCCACAATGGGCAGATGCTCCGGCGGATTGCCACCATCACTCGCCCAGGCGTTAAATTCCTGTCCTCTTAAGCCTTCCCTTGAGATGGCATTGGGATAAGTACGCCTTAAACCCGTGGCTTTAATGGGTTCATGGGCATTGATGGCCACTTGATGCTCCGCTCCGTGGAGAAGGACCTTCCTGTAGTGATTCACCATCCACTGGCCGTGGTGATATTCTCCTTTGGGGATCAATTTGCCTACGTAGCCGGTCTTCACTGAATGGATCCCGTGTTTTTGCATGAGATCATAAGCAGCATCGAGCTGCTGCTCATAAGTACGCGGAGCGGCTGATGTTTCGTGGTGCATGATGATCTCTACCCCTTTATCAGCTGCATAAGCCGACAATTCATCCAGATCGTAATCCGGATAGGGAGTTACAAAATCAAAGACACCTTCACGGTCTTCAAATCCAATCCAGCGTTCCCAGCCGGTATTCCAGCCTTCAACAAGAACACCTTTCATTCCGTTGGCGGCGGCAAAATCAATATAGCGCTTGGTATTTTCGGTAGTGGCTCCATGTCTTCCATGAGCCTGTCCGGTATCTACCCATTGGCCATTCTCGTCCAACGTCATACCGTAATCCCAGCGACTGACATCCAGGTGCATTTCCCACCAGATTCCAACGTACTTCATGGG
Organism: Flavobacteriaceae bacterium; assembly: GCA_052031475.1. Classification (GTDB taxonomy): domain Bacteria; phylum Bacteroidota; class Bacteroidia; order Flavobacteriales; family Flavobacteriaceae; genus JAHEJJ01. The sequence goes on from JBPEXP010000384.1 coordinate 784, forward strand.
AGTAAACCAGCTTACGTCTCCTAATTGATTGGGCTCATTGAGATTTAGAATGAGCTTGGAATCGATGAGTTCGGTGGCTTTATCCGCAATTTGCACGGTCCGCCAGGGCGTATTAAAGGGCAGGGCCCTTTTGACCTTATAGCCCAATCTGTCTGAGCCCACCAGGTTACTACTGAGTTTGAGAGTCTCTGGATCCACTTTCAAAGTCATTCCGGCATAATCGGTCAGATTGGCTTCGTGGAAGCTCAGATGCAGCCCGTTATCTGCCCGCATGGTTACCGGGGTATTGACCGCATTTTCAGGAATATAGGTGGAAGCCAGGTTTGGATGATCCCTCATTGAAGTCGCATCGATCTCCGATACCTTAGTAGTGCTGTACAAGTGTTCATAAATGTCCCAGTCGCCGGGGATCCACCAACTCATGTGATCGCCCATTAGCTGGAATTCCGTGTGTTCATCCATAATTACCAGGCTATCTGTGCCCTGCTGCTCAGGAAATTCATATCGGAATCCAATGCCGTCATCATAGGCTTTAAAACGAATGTTGAGTCGTCTTTCAGGAGCTTCAGCTTCCTGTAGTTCCACCAGCAGTTCGTTGTAGTGGTTGCGAACCTGTCTCTGTTCACCCCAGGGCATCTCCCAGACTTCGTCAGCACTTGTTTCGCTTATATTTACGATGTTGAACCCGTTTTTCATCGGATCCTGGTTCTTAAATTCAAAGCCCATAGAAGAGTGCCCAATAACTGTATCCTGGCTGTGGAGTACGCTGTAATGAGGTACGCCATCATCGGTGAGATGAAATATAATTTCGTTATTTCCGGAAGGGGAGGAAAGACGGGCTAAACCAGGACTTTCACTACAGGACATGAATAGTGCACTCATTAAAAATGCACCTAGAATATTGACGGTTTTCATGAGAGATTTATTTGATCAGATTTTTTAGAAGCGGTATTTCTTTTCTACAGATCCAGAGCAGGAGCAGGCAGCAGAACAACACGATAAGGGCCAGGTAGAATAAGAGTCCGCCGTCTCCCTGAACTTCGATCCCCAGTTGGGTAAGATGGGATACTATGGCGCCGCTTATGACTCCCAGGCCAATGATGGCACCTATCCAGGTAGTACGCGGAATAAGCAGGAGTACAGCCGCGATCAGCTCTGCAATCCCCGAGGCGATACGCCCATGAGGTTCCAGTCCCAGGGTTTCAAATATATAAACAGATTCCGGGGCCGCGGTAAATTTAAAGAACAGGGTTTGCAGCAGGATGATGGCAGGAATCAGCCTTAGGACCCAGATAAGAATGTTATTTTTCATCTTTAGGTAATATACGCAGTAATCCTTTTCCGTGCAATGGATCGGAGTAGTTGCGATGGGAAACTTTTATTCGTTGATTTTTCCTAGATAATCCTCCAGATGATTTTTGAGACTTATGGCCGCATCGCGACCGCTAAGGCCAAAAGTCTTGTTCAAACCTTCTAGCCAGTTCTTGGCAGTGAGCAGGTTGATAATGATCTCCCGATCCGGATGATTGGGCTGATCGATGAGTGGCAGGCCTGCAAACGGAGTTACTTCAATGCTTTTCATCATGGGAGGGATCCTGTTTGTAGATGCCACTGTAGAGTTAAAATCAAAGTTTTCAGTATACAGCCTGGAGGCGATGATATGGTTTAGGATCCAATCGTTATTGCGGTCATTATTGTCTATAACCGAACTGGCTAGCTTATAGTACGCTATAACCTGCAACCTAAGAGAATCATTTGTGATCAGGTTTAAGCGTCCTGCAGACTTCATATCTTCCATGACCGTATTGCGATGACTAAATCTCGATATCAGGCCTATGTTGGTAATATGTTCTATCAATATTGAATCTGGTAGGGTTTTGCCATCACGGTAACAAAGCAAGAGCGCATCGGTGCTTGTACGTTGCGCTTCAATTTCTCCTATACCGATGGCATAGGCACGGATATCGTATTCGAGGTCTGATATCAATCCTTTTACATAATTAAGTTGCAGAGATTCATTCTTTTTATCTTCATTCCAATTGTTGATCTGCAAGGCTAGGAGTATACCGACAACTACCAGTAGAATTTCCCCGATGGCATAAATAAGGTATTTGCTAAATCGATTCTCAGACAGAAGATCACGCCTGATTTTCCTGAAAAATTGAAGCATATGGGTATGATTTTCCGGGATGCGGTAATTCTTACCCAATTTATACAAATTCCATTAATTCAGTCCCCAACAAGAATTAACAGAAGGCGGGAGAGTGGTTTGGCAAAAGAATGGACAGGCCCAAGTTGATTCTCAAATGACGTATCCATATAGATGGATACCGCTGCGTGACTTCAGCTTCAGTTAATTTATTATTCAGGAAAAAAAAGCTGGACGGGGCTTTCCAAGCCCCTCCCCAGGTTTTAAGTTAACGGCGCTTGCAGAATTGGCCTTGCAGGTTCGAGTTTTTATATCTGGTTGAAAAAAGTCGATATCAGCCTTATCATCAGGTTGATTCGCCCGTCCGAACGGCTTCAGTCGGGTGGGTTGATCGTAATTCGTACCTCCTAACTCTGCTACCGTATTAATTATACCAGACCGCATATCGTTTACGGCGCAGTTCCAGGGCCAGTGTTTCTTCCATTTTCAGAGCCTCACTGCGACTGCGTATCGGTTTTATATGATTGTAAAGACTGGGCCTGAGATACATGCCATATTTTTCAACGATGTTAGATGATAATTTATGGCCTTTCTTATTCCTGTAAGCGGTTTTGTGCTGCCTGAAGCGTTCCCTCGGATCCTTACTGGTCATCCCTACATACAGGCATTGCAGTACCCCATTGAACTGTGGGTTAGCAGCTCTGAAACGGGCGTGCTCTGTGAAGACACGCTTAGATAGTTCTACAACGTAAATGCGGTACAAGGGGATGGAGGATATTGATTATTGATTCTTTATTATTAATTATTGATCGATGGGATGTTGATTTGATCATTGGATTTTTGTCGATTTGACAAAGCTAATTGTATAGTACAATCTTCGTTCACAGGTCTTCGCCGATTGTACCTCGTACCTCGTACCTCCAACTTCAACTATTTCTCCTCTGCCTCATAAAATGTGATCTGCGCTTCAAACTCAGCCTGTTCGATGTCTTCCTTCTCAATCCAGTAGCGCGAGGTGATCAATTCATATCCTGTCTCGCTTTTTTGGGTTAACAGCCAGATAAATTTGGCCGCGTCTTCAAACGGAAGCTTGCCTTTGAGCTGGTCCTCGTATAACCTATTCAGCAGGTTCTTTTCAGACAAGGCAGTACTAATCAACTTGGTCATGATCTCCTCGGTCATTTCCAGGGCAGGGGGGAGGACTACTTCAATGCTGATGACGGAGGCCTCCGTATTGGGAAATGTGCCGTCAAAGGCCTTGTAAAGGAGCTGGTTGATATTGAAAAGGTCCCAGTGCAATTCTGGCTCCTGGTATTCCTCGGCCACTTTGTCGTCTTTCATCTCATGGGAGAGCGACTGGATCTGTCCGGGATTCAATTGGCCGCCGAGTTTATAGGTGAGCAATTTGGCCGCAGCCTCGTCGGGCTCAAAATCCGTAATGGCCATAAACAGCATATCTCTGAGCTCTCCGCCATCTACCTGGTCCGCGTCTGAAAAGTCAAATTCTTCCAGCAAAGCCCGGTAGTCGGTCTCGGTCCAATAATCCG
>JBPEXP010000385.1:0-6279 GCA_052031475.1 Flavobacteriaceae bacterium
ACGGTGGTCTTTAAAGGTTTGAACACCTTATTCCGGGCCCTGGTCAATGCTTTTTTTTCTTGCCGTCCTTTGTCAATCTGAAGGAAAAGAGTGTTTCCCCAACTAAAAAAGAAACGTAAAATTTTTGTCCTCAAAACGTTGTGCAGATCTGCAACGGCATCAAAATCCCTAGATCTGAGCTCCTTATATAGCCTCCAGAGGCCCAAAATGCCTCGGTGCCTCCCCCTGACCTCAGCCGGGTAGACCTCCACATTTTTGATCCCTTTAAAGAGCGGGCTAAAGAAAGGCCTGGTGAGTACAGTAAGTCTTAGTTGTGGATGTTGATGTGCCAGCGTACTGAGTACAGGAACGGTCATGGCTACATCGCCCAGGGCAGAAAGCCTGATGACCAGCAGATGGCTTTCCTTATTTTTGCCCACGGAGAACGGGATTTAACTCCTCATCGTTGTACATCTTCATTTGCTTGTAAACCTTCATATACTTCCTGCCGGCTTCAATGTCGGCAAGCAGCTGATCGATGGCTGTCCCCAGGTCCTTCTTTTGCTCGAGAAGTACGTTCAACTTCTGTCTGCATTCTTCCCGGTGAGCTTCAGATGCATCCGGTCTTTCTGCCTCTTCCCTCATGTGATAGATCTTCAAGGCCAGAATAGAAAAGCGGTCAATAGCCCAGGCCGGGCTTTCGGTATTAATCGTGGCATTTTCAAGAATCTCAACGCCGCTGTATTTCTGGAGAAAGTAGCTGTCTATGTATTCAACGAGGTCTGTGCGGTTCTGATTGCTGGCATCTATTTTCCTTTTCAGTTCTAGCGCGGCCACCGGATCGATTTGCGGATCTCTTATCAAATCCTCATAATGCCACTGCACGGTATCAATCCAGCATTTTTGATACAGCAAATGCTCGATTTTATCTTTAGAGTACGGATTGGTCATCACCTGATCTACCCGGTCTTCCACGTGATAATCCTTAATGCATTCCTCAAAAACGGCAAATGCGAGATCGCTGAACATGCTTGTGAATTTTGGCAAAGATACCCTTTATTTGGCAATCATTTCCCCCAGAAAAACCATGAAAGGGACTACCAGCGACAGGATGAGCGTTACCTCCTTAATATTTATCTTTTTAATCACTTCCACGTACTTGGTCAGCAGCACGGCGGCAGGAAAAAAGGTGATCATGATAGCGGAAGTAGTCTCGGAAGATTTAAAAACGGACACGAGCATCCCTATAATAAAAGCGATAGCGATAATTCTCATGGTTACGATCTTGCCCATGCCCAGTTTCCTCAATTTAACGAAGGAGACCACAGCAGCTACCAATACGAGCAGCATATATAGAAATATCTTGATGCTGCCCTTGATGCTAAAAAGTACACTGGTATCTGTGTAGAGATCAAATTGATAATGGTTGACTAAAAAATCCGGTTCCTGAAACAGGATGAGACACATATATACGATAATAAAGGCACAGGCCAGACTCACCAGTGGTACCAGCCAGTTGCGTATATTTTTAGGCTCGTATATGTAAAGGCATATATAGACCAGTAACAGAAATAAGAGTATCCAGTCATAGAATAGGCTGCCGGCCGCAATCCAGAAGGTGGCATCAAACAATTTGAGTTTGATATTCTTAAGCGATTTAAGGCTTACCAGTCTTCTGATAGCAAGAAGAAGGAAGAAACTGCTGAATATGGCGTTGTAATCCGTCAGCACATCGTGAAAAAGCACTATGAGCAGGGCATAATAGAAAATCGTAAAATCATTACTGCCCGAGATCTGGTTTCTCTTAACGATAAAATTCACGACCATGACACTAAAAAGCAAAATGGTGAGCACGATGATCTGCAGGAATATATCTTCTATGGTGCTGATGGCTCCCAGCAAGTCTGCACTAACCAGGCTGTAGAGTAGAAATAAAAAACCGAGAATAATTATGTAGTTAATGGGCTTAGATTGTCCAAAAATGCTTGTAATCATTCTGGTTTTTTATATTTTTGCCTTGTAAATATAACCAAGATGAAAGCATTTTTTTACGGCATAGAGGATTTATTCGTGAACGGCCTTTTCTGGCCTTATGACTTCTTCAGGTTCATGGAAAACTGGTGGACCTCCAATACCGTAAACTGGTTATTTGCGCTCGCCGGCACTATTGCCATGGTTTACTGGATGGGGCAATTAAAGAAGTTCCACGACACCGGCGAAGAAGACAAGGATATTACCGCCCACAGTTACTTATAATCCGGCCCTTTACTCCGAATTTTTAATCTCTCCCTAGAGATCAAATCCTATATCCTTACGATAGTACATACCTTCAAAGCAGACCTTTTGAAGGTTTTTATACGATGTTTTCAGAGCCTCGTTCATCTGCTCCCCGTATGACGTAAAGGCCATCACCCTGCCTCCATTGGTCAATACCTCTTCCTTATCATTTTTGGTGCCTGCATGAAAAACAATGGTGTCCTCCACTTCTTCCAAACCGGATATGGGCTTTCCCTTTTCATAGCTGCCTGGATAACCCCCTGAAACGGCTACTACGGTGGTGGCATATCGCTCATCCAGAATTAACTCTTCTTTGCCTAATTCTCCCTTTGCAGCGGCGCTTAGCAATTGAAGTAGATCATTCTTTATTCGCGGGAGGACAACCTCGGTTTCCGGATCTCCCAGACGCACATTGTATTCAATAACAAAGGGTTCTTCTCCTACTTTTATCAGTCCGATAAAAATAAAACCGCTGTAGTCTATGCCGTCTTTTTTCAGACCTTCTATGGTTGGCTCCACGATCTTAAGGCGGATTTTTTCATTAAAATCTTCGTCTGCAAAAGGAACCGGCGATATGGCTCCCATTCCACCTGTGTTCAGGCCTGTATCCCCTTCCCCTATCCTTTTATAATCCTTGGCATTGGGTAGGATTTTATAGTCTTTTCCATCGGTGAGCACAAAACAACTCAATTCAATTCCAGATAAGAACTCTTCGATAACGACCGTATTACTGGCTTGTCCGAATTTGGCGTCTACCAGCATGGATTCGAGCTCTTTTTTTGCTTCCTCCAGATCATTGAGAATAAGCACGCCTTTGCCGGCAGCCAGGCCATCGGCTTTAAGGACGTAGGGGGCATGCAGAGTCTCCAAAAACTCCTTTCCTTCCTGGAGTGATTCGGCGGTAAAACTTTGATAGGAGGCTGTGGGAATCTGATGTCTTTGCATGAACTGCTTGGCAAATTCTTTGCTGCCTTCCAGCATGGCAGCCAGTTTTTTAGGCCCTATAACAGCGGTGCTTTCCAGATCTGGGTCTGCCTTAAAAAAATCGTGAATGCCCCGGACCAAAGGATCTTCAGGACCTACAATGACCATTTGTATGCCTTCTTTTAAAACCAATTCTTTAATGGAGGGAAAGTCGTTCGGGTCTAAGGGCACATTGTTGCCCAGCAAGGCAGTTCCGGCATTGCCCGGGGCGATAAACAATTCGCCCAGAACCGGACTCTTTTTTAATTTCCAGCATATGGCGTGTTCCCTACCGCCAGATCCAATTACAAGTACGTTCACAGATTTGCGTTTGGGCAAAAATACAAGATGGGGACCAATTAAGCCCCTATCAGTTTGAACTAAGTTAGGTTGTAAAAATTAGCCCGGCTGTATTAGCGCTTGTTTCTGCTGCTAAAATCTCTGTGCTCTGTTTTTTCGAGCTCTTCCTTGGAGAGGGTTTTGAAATAATCAAAGGTTTTCTTCATCCCAACTTCCCGTCCAACCTTGGGTTCCCATCCAAGGATCTCCTTGGCTTTACTGATGTCTGGCTGGCGTTGCAATGGATCGTCCTTTGGGAGCGGCTTATAGACAATTTTCTGGTCGGTGCCTGTGAGTTTGATGATCTCTTTGGCAAAGTCGAGTATGGTGATCTCGTGCGGATTGCCAATATTTACGGGCAGGGTATAATCACTGAGCAGCAGGCGGTAAATCCCTTCAATCTGATCGTCTACAAAGCAAAAGGATCTGGTTTGCAATCCGTCACCAAAGACAGTCAGATCTTCTCCCCTCAAGGCCTGTCCCATAAAAGCAGGGATAACGCGGCCGTCATTCAATCGCATCCTGGGTCCGTAGGTATTAAAAATCCTTACAATTCTTGTTTCCAGGCCGTGAAAACGGTGATAAGCCATGGTAATCGACTCCTGGAATCGCTTGGCTTCATCGTAGACCCCTCGGGGCCCAATGGTGTTTACATTTCCATAGTATTCCTCGGTCTGAGGATGGATCAACGGATCTCCGTAAACTTCGGATGTGGAAGCAATGAGGATCCTGGCTTTTTTGTCCTTGGCAAGGCCCAACAGATTGTGTGTTCCCAGGGCCCCTACTTTAAGTGTTTGGATGGGGATCTTGAGATAGTCGATCGGACTGGCAGGCGAAGCGAAGTGCAGTATATAATCCAGATTGCCGGGTACGTGAACAAACTTGGTTACATCATGGTGATAGAACTCAAAGTTCTCCAGCTTAAACAGGTGTTCGATGTTCTTGAGATCGCCGGTTATCAGGTTATCCATGGCTATCACGTAATAGCCTTCCCTGATAAAACGGTCGCACAAATGGGAGCCCAAAAACCCGGCTGCTCCTGTAATTAAAACTCTTTTCACTTAATTATCGCTTCTGCTTACACGTTCTTTCTACCGATGGACTCGTAATGGAAGCCTTCTGCTTTCATTTCATCCACGTCGTACAGATTTCGTCCGTCAAATATAACCTGTTCCTTGAGGAGTTCCTTCATGACCTGGAAATTTGGGTTCCTGAATACACCCCACTCCGTACAGATAACCAGGGCATCTGCCTCCTCTAACGCACCGTACATGCCCTGGGCAAATTGGATCTTATCGCCCAGTTTTTTCTGAACATTGTTCATTGCCTCGGGATCAAAGGCGGTGATGGTTGCCCCCATGTCCAGCAAGGCATCGATGACATCAAGGGAAGGTGCTTCGCGGATATCGTCGGTCTCGGGTTTAAAGGCCAATCCCCACAATCCGATCTTCTTCCCTTTTAAATTATCGCCAAAATATGCTTTGATCTTCGGGATGAGGGCCAGCTTCTGTTTTTTGTTGATCTCAATGACAGAGTCGAGGATCTTAAAATCGTAACCGGCATCCTTTCCGGATTTGTGAAGGGCCTTTACATCCTTGGGAAAACAAGAACCTCCGTAGCCGATCCCCGGAAAAAGAAATCGTTTCCCAATTCTTGAATCGGTCCCGATTCCGATTCGTACCTTGTCAACATCGGCACCTACAAGCTCGCAGAAATTAGCGATCTCATTCATAAAGGTGATCTTGGTAGCCAGAAAGGAATTAGCTGCGTACTTGGTAAGTTCAGCAGATTTTTCATCCATGATAATGACCGGGTTCCCCGATCTTACAAAGGGCTTGTAGAGTTTTTGCATCAATTCTGTGGCGCGTTCCGAGTTGGATCCTACAACAATCCTTTCCGGTTTAAGAAAATCGTCTACTGCAAACCCTTCCCTGAGAAATTCAGGGTTGGAAACAACATCAAATTCGCATTGGGCATTTTTTGCAATGACCTCGCGTACTTTTTCAGAAGTGCCAACAGGCACGGTACTTTTATCTACGATCACTTTGTACTCCGTAATGATCTTGCCGATGTCTTCAGCTACGCCAAGTACGTATTTCAGATCTGCAGAACCATCTTCTTCCTCAGGGGTTGGAAGGGCGAGGAAGATAATATCCCCATGATCCAGGCCGTTTTTCAAAGAGGTGGTAAACTTTAATCGCTTGGCTTTGATATTTCGTTCGAATAAAACATCCAGGTGAGGCTCATATATGGGAACTACACCATTTTGCATTTTTTGGACTTTCTTGTCGTCTATATCAACACAAACTACCTCGTTGCCCGTTTCTGCCAGGCATGTGCCCGTAACGAGGCCAACGTAGCCCGTGCCTATAACTGATACCTTCATTATTTATTTATTGGAATTTTCAGCAGGTTAATCATTGTTCAAATCGAGAGGTCAAAAATACTGCGGTCTGCTCCGCAGTACAATATTTTCGGTCAAAATTCAAAGATTATAGATCAAGTTGTCGTTTTGAGAGTTCCCCTAACGATGTGGTTTCTCTTTGATGGGGTGGCTTCATCTGGTTAGGCCCCTAATCTTTGGTCCGGATCATCTTCCGTGTTGCTATCAACTTCGTTGTCCGGCTTATCTTTCTGGATAACATGTAAATTATTTCGCGAGGTGATCTTTTTCATTTTTCTCCTGAGGATGATCTTCTGCTTAAGCGTGCTAAAGCTGTA
>JBPEXP010000386.1:0-8195 GCA_052031475.1 Flavobacteriaceae bacterium
CATCGCTCCAGGGTGCGTGCCCGGATATATACCATCTCATGATCAAACCGGCCGTATGCCAGATAAACAGCAAAGCAATAGTACCCTTAAAGAAATAAGCCCCGATGCGCCAGATACGCCTTTCCTTAAAAATGGCGAGGACCAGGATTAAGAACATCAACAGGCCGGCCAGGGCGTAGTATTTGTAAAGCCGGTTAAAAATATCCAGCTTATTATAAAGGATCTCTGCCTCAATTTTTTCTTCTGCAGGCAGCACTTCGCTGCCGTGGTTCTCCTGGTTGCGCCTAAAAGCCTCCAGAAGCGTATTGGCCTCATCGTAATTGCCGCTTTCAATGCCCTGGCGCACGGAGATCAAATAATACGGCAGGGCATTCCTGATAAAGTTTGCGTAGAGGGAATCGTTTACCTGGTAAGCTCCCGATCGATATTCCACGGCAGAAATCCATTTGTTGTTCTCGTCGTCCAGAAGTGGAAATATTTTAACGATCTCCCCTCCCAGCGCACGGTTCAGCAGACCAAGCCTCAGATCCACCTCCTTGAAGTCTTTCTGAAATTTATTCGGGTTATTGGTGGCGTAAGCTTCCTGCAAATAAGGAGCCAACTTGTATCTTCCTTCGGCATCAAAAAATGCGGTGGCCCTTACATAGCGTTGGTCTTCAGGCACACCGATGATGGCACGGATACTGTCATTCTCCGCTTTTTTGTCCAGGGCGATAAATTCCGTATTGTACCAAAGGGCAGGATTCATCATCATGGAAAGAAAGACCTGGTCCGGATTCAAATCCTGGTAAGAATTCTTAAAACTGATCTTCCTAAGTAATTCCGAGGCAAATGTATTGATGGGTTTCATCCGTCCTCCGTCATCCTGGATGATCAGCCTGCCGAATGCTTCGGCGTGTTCCTCGCTTACCGTGGTAAGCCTGAGCAGGGAATCTATTTGGGCCTGTCCGGGTGCCTGGTTGTGATTGTGTGATGTAGCTGGCTGTTCCTGGGCAAATACAGATACCATCCAAAAAATCAGTACTGCCGTCAACGACAACTTTTTCTTTTTCAACTTGTCCAATGAGGTGGTAAGTGCCTTAAATCTTGTTTTGCCGAAGAACATAATACCCATAAGACCCAGGTAGAGCAAAAAATATCCTATGTAAGTCGTCCAGGTGCCCCATCGGTCATGGTTCACAGACAGTACGGTCCCCTTTTCATCTGGATCAAAACTGGCTTGGAAGAAGCGATATCCCTCATGGTCCAGCACGTGGTTCATATATATGTCGTAATCAAAAGGTCTTTCATCCTCTACGGTAATCCTGCTCATAAAAGAGGAATAGCCTTTTTCCGTACCGGGATATTTCTCGGCTATAAAATCATTGAGCCGGATGCTGAACGGCAATTCGTGTACTTTGGAGCCGTAAGCCAGGCGGAAATCCAGTCCCCCAACCCTGACCGGTTCAGAAAAGCTGGAACTGCCTTTGCCACCAAGCAACTTCTTCCTCAGCTGCTCTCCTCCGCTGCTGATATCAACGATCAGTGCGTCCTGAGTGGCTTCAGTCAATTCGTCCTCAGCGACTTTCACCACGTCGTAGGTTCCCCTGATCACGGGTTCGGGTATCACAAATTGCATGTTCCCTACCGTGTAGAGCGACCTAAGTTGTAATTGCTGCAGGCTATCCACTGCCAATGGTCCGCTGAACTGATCTGCCATCCGCATAAAACTTCCTGCAAATGGTGATCGAATGTAATAGGTACTGTCTGTAGTAAAAATATTGATCGCACCGTCAGTTTCCCGGTCCAGGGCAAAAAGCACATTGTGAATATTGGAGATCTGCCCTTCTTCCAGGTAGTGCTCATGGCGATTTCCATCCCCGGCTTCCACGATCTTCAGATAACGCCGCCCATTCTCATCTTCGATCAGCCCTTCCTTGGCTCCTTCTATGAAGCCGGCATAACTTATAGTGAACTCTTCTCCGTTAAAATCTGAAGTCCAGGGAAGGTTGGATTGAATGGCCTCGGCTGTTACAATAAGATCGTCTTCCAAAACCTTCCTCCTGGGAGTCCCGTCTATTTCACCGTCCACATGTACTGTGAGATAGGTCTTGTCTGAATAGAAAACTTGTTCTGTACTGCCTTCGCGGATGGGCATCATCCCTTCAAAACTGATATACCTGGTTATAAAAGCACCAACGATGATCAGGATCCAGGAAAGGTGAAGGGTCAGTACCGGCCATTTCTCCCATTTCCAAAGCTTATAGCGCACGATATTTCCACAGAAGTTAATAACAAAAAAAACCATGATCGCTTCAAACCAGGCTGCGTTGTAGATCCATATCCGGGCTGTTTCCGTACTGTACCAGCTCTCTATAAAGGTCCCGAAAGCCATGGCCGTGGCAAACGCGATAAAGAGAATGGCGGTAAAACGTGTGGAGAAAAAGAACTTTTTAAAAATGTCAGTCATCTCGAAGGCCCTGCGTGCGTTTTGGAGTGCAAAAATAAGTCATTTACCAACAATAATTTCAGGATTAACATCCCCTTAAAAATATTGTTTAACACTGTTGGCACGCATCCTTTCGCTATCTGCATCCTCTTTGTATTAAGGGCTTCATTCACAACCTGTTAAAGCCTGCCTATTGATAACAACAAAAAAATTAAAGATGGACAGAAAAACTTTTATCGAAAAAACCCTTGGGGTGATGTTGGTCGCCATTCCGGCCTATACGATTATAGGCTGTTCAAGTTCCGACGATGGTGGCGGAGGGCCCGATGATAATCCGAACAACGGCGGAGCATCTAATTGTGTAGACAACGGTACACTGAGCAGCATCAGTGCCAACCACGGCCACACCTTAACCGTCCCCGTTGCCGATGTTCAGGCAGGTTCTGCCAAGAGCTACTCTATTCAGGGGACTTCCGCCCATGACCACATGGTTACGCTGACTGCGGCTAATTTCAGCAGCCTTCAGAGCAATACCAGCATTTCCGTAGAGTCTACTAACGATGACGGCCACACTCATTCGGTAACCGTCCGTTGTGCATGAATCATTCAGTTTTATTTAAAAACAGCACCAGGGGTGCTGTTTTTTTTATCCCCTAATCTCATCAGGCCGTTTGTTTAAATCCTGTATTTTAGCGCTGTGATAAAGGCAGTAGTAATTGGTACAGGCAAGGTTGCCAGACATCTGGTAGGCGCCTTCAAAAATTCGGAGAAGGTCCGGGTGGTGCAGGTGGCCGGAAGAAATAAACAAGCCCTTGAATATTTTTCCGCTGAAGTTCATACTACTACGGATCTCAATAATTTATCTATCGCGGATATTTATATCCTGGCATTGAGCGATGATGCTATCGGGCCGGTTTCTGCAAGGCTGCCGGAAAATGACGCCATGTACGTGCATACATCGGGCAGCACGCCCATGCAATCTCTTTCACGGCATAAGCGAACGGGAGTATTTTACCCGCTGCAGACCTTTAGCCTGGAATCCAGGGTCAACTTCCGGGAAGTACCCATCTGCCTGGAAGCCGGGAATGAAGAAGACATGTCATTGCTGGAGGTGGTTGCCCAAAACATATCCGATAAAATATATCAGGTTAATAGCGATCAGCGGTCACAACTGCACCTGGCCGCCGTCTTTGTAAATAATTATGTCAACCACCTGTATCACATCGGACATACGATATGCAGGGAAAATGATCTGCCCTTCGAGATACTGCGGCCGCTCATCCGGGAGACATCGGCTAAAATTGAATACCTGGAACCCTTTGAGGCCCAGACAGGGCCTGCGCGCAGGGGCGATCTGGGAACCATTCAGAAGCAGATAGACCAGTTGAAGGATCCCCTGCACCAGTCACTCTACCAACAAATCAGCGAATCAATCCAATCAACCTATGCAAGCGAGCTATAAGACATTTCTGAAAGATATCACCACCTTCGTTTTTGATGTAGACGGCGTTCTTACCGATGGGTCTGTTTTAGTAAATACGGACGGTGAGATGCTCAGACGTATGAATGTAAAGGACGGCTATGCGCTCAAGACCGCCGTACAGAAAGGATATCAGGTATGCATTATCAGCGGAGGCACCAACGAAGGAGTACGGAAAAGACTTGCCGGTTTAGGCATTGATCATATTTTTCTGGGGGCCTCAGTAAAGGAAGAGCCCTTCCGTCAATTTATCTCTGAACATCACATAGACCCCAAGAACATTTTATATATGGGTGATGACATCCCGGATATTCCTCCCATGAAAGAAGTGGCCATTGCAGCCTGTCCGCAAAATGCCGTGCCCGAAGTTAAATCGATATGCAATTATGTTTCTCATAAAAAAGGGGCAGACGGTTGTGTAAGGGACGTCATTGAGCAGGTTCTTAAAGTACACGGACACTGGGCTGATCACTTTGACGCCCGCAACGACTAATCCTATGCTTGCCGATCACCTGAACGGTTACAAGATCGTATTGGGATCTTCCTCTCCCAGGCGTAAGAACTTCCTGAAAGCCATGGGTATTCCTTTTGAAGTGAGGCCTTCCTTAGTTGAAGAAATCTATCCGGACACACTTCAGGAGGCTGAGATTTCAGATTACCTGGCACAGCTAAAGGCCAATGATCTGAAGCCTACATTAAAGAAAAATGAGATTTTGATCACCTCAGATACCGTGGTGTGGCATCAGGGTGTCTCCCTGGCTAAGGCCGGTAATGAAGAGGAAGCCTTAGAGATGCTGAGAAAGCTAAATGGAAAGCGCCACCGGGTAATTACTTCGGTCTGTTTCACAACCGTGGACGATCAAAGAACAGAGAACAGCATTACCGAAGTTAGCTTCGCGGAGATGACAGACGAAGAGCTTGTTCATTACGTTAAAAGCTGCCAGCCTTTTGACAAGGCCGGTGCCTATGGAATACAGGAGTGGATTGGTTTGATTGGAATAACCGGTATAAACGGATCATACAATAACGTAGTAGGTCTTCCCACACAGCTGGTATACAAAACGTTAATGGATATGGTCAGCTAAGTCCTAATGAGTAATTTTGAAGAAAAGATTAATGGAAATGAAAAATAATTTTAGGACTGCACTGAAGTTTGGAATATTATTGCTGGTCGCCGCGTTATGGAGCTCCTGCGGAGATGCGGTGGAGGCCCGGGAAGCCAATGCCTCTTCTGATGCTAAAATGGACGCGGACAAGAGCGAATCCTCGCCAAAACCCTTATCTGAAGACTTCAAAACATATTGGTATGCCGGTGAGGCCGAAATTACCTCATACAAACTGGAGCAGGCCAGATACGGTGAACTGAGACAGGGCCATGCCGTACTGGTCTATGTAACAGAACCTTTTTTACCTGAGGTGCAGGTAAAAGCAGACAGCGGACAAGGGGATCCCATATCCGTTATGAAGCTTAACAGCACCAAAAATTATCTAACGGGGATTTACCCCTACTCTATAATGACCAGTACTTTTTATCCTGTGGGCGACCATCAGCACGCTCTCAAGGTGAGCACGTCAGTGCAGGAATGGTGCGGCCACGTTTATAGTCAACTCAACAACCGGGAGGCCTTCGAAATTGATTCCCACTCTTATTTTGAAGGTGAAGCCGACCAAAGTTTAAAGCTTGAAAAAACCTGGCTTGAAAGCGAGATATGGAATAAGATCAGAATCAACCCATCGGACCTGCCACTAGGTGAGATCACCATGATCCCCTCCTTTGAATATATCCGCACCGGCCACAAAAAATTTGCCGCCTACAAAGCGGAGGCCTCAAAGAACGAAGAAGACGGACTGGTTACTTACACAATATCCTATCCTGAATTAAATAGATCTTTGTCCATACAGTTCCAATCTAAATTTCCTCACAGTATCGAGGGATGGACAGAGACCTTCAGAAGCGGTTTTGGGGGCAACGCCCGTGAGCTGACCTCAAAAGCCACTAAAATGAAGACTCTTAAAACAGCCTATTGGCGACAAAATAGCAACGAAGACGAAGTTTTACGTAAAGAACTAGGCATCTGATGAAAGAATTTTTCATAAACCACCAAAGTGAACTTCTGGGTACCCTGATCACCCTTGTAGTATTATTGATCATTCGATTTCTGGCTGTCAATACGATCGTCACCATAGGAAAAAGGAGTGACCTCAACCAGGTGCGGACCAAATTGATGGTCAAATATGTTTCCATTGGTCTCAGCAGCCTGGCCATCATAGCATTGGTCTTTATCTGGGGTGTCAATATCCGGGAGCTTGGACTGATCATGTCGTCCATATTTGCTGTGCTGGGTGTGGCTCTTTTTGCCCAGTGGTCTATTCTGAGCAATGTTACAGCAGGAGTTATACTTTTTCTCTCATTTCCCTACAAGATCGGAGACCGGATCAAGATCCTGGACAAAGAATTGGAATTGGAGATGGAATACACTATTGAAGACATAAAATTATACTACGTTATTCTGCGCAATACAAAAGGAGATCTGATCACCTATCCCAATAACCTGATCATGCAGAAGGCCGTTGCCATAATGGCTACTGCTAAGGAAGAATTACAGGAGCACAATGTCTAGGGGGGTGTTAAAGAATGTTTAAATATTCTCTGCCGGGTATTAATCTTTTTATATTTGATTACCGACTAAAAGTAATAAACATGCGATATTTACTGGCATGGACGGCCATTCTTTGTGTCGCGTTCAGCTCTCTCCAGGCCCAGGCTCCCAAACAATATTCCACAACTGACATATACCACAGTCTGCAAAAACTCAATTTTCTGGGTACTGCCCTTTACGTAGCGGCGCACCCGGATGACGAGAATACCCGGCTAATTTCCTATTTCTCCAATGAATTAAAGGCCAGGACGGGTTATCTTTCCATAACCAGAGGGGATGGAGGCCAGAACCTCATCGGACCTGAACTGCAGGAATTGCTCGGTGTGCTGAGAACACAGGAATTGCTGGCCGCCAGGAGGATAGACGGGGGGGAGCAGTTTTTTACACGGGCCAATGACTTTGGCTATTCAAAGCACCCGGAGGAAACATTGCGGATATGGGATAAGGATGATGTATTGGCCGACGTAGTCTGGGTAATGCGGACCTTTAAACCGGATATCATCGTAAATCGTTTTGATCACCGTACGGCTGGCACTACCCATGGTCAGCACACTTCATCTGCGGTCTTGAGTTTAGAAGCCTTCGATCTTGCAGGCAATAAAGAGGCCTATGCCTCCCAACTTGAATATACAGACGCATGGCAACCCAGCCGGATATTTTTCAATACATCCTGGTGGTTCTACGGTAGCCAGGAAAATTTTGAAAAGGCCGATAAATCCAACATGATTGAAATAGATACCGGTGTTTACTATCCGCTGTTAGGCCTGTCCAATAATGAAATTGCTGCGCATGCGAGCAGCCAGCATCGCTGCCAGGGTTTTGGCCGTTTATCTTCAAGGGGTAGCCAGCAGGAATATATAGAACTCATCGAAGGAGATCTTCCGCCCAAGGAGAATTTATTCGCCGGTATAGATACCAGCTGGTCCAGAATAAATGGCGGTGAGGCAGTGGGCAATATCCTATACAAGGTCGAACAGAATTTTAATTTTTCAGATCCCTCTGTGCATCTGAGCGATCTGCTCAGGGCCCATCAACTCATCTCTGAGCTGGATGATGACCACTGGCGGCAAATTAAACTAAAGGATATTGAAACATTGATTTCCGCCGTTTGCGGACTTTACCTGGAGGCATCTGCAGAACAGAGTTCGGCTCATCCGGGAAGCCGCATAGACATCTTGTTGGAAGCCGTTAACCGAAGCGATGCAAATGTTAAACTGGTCTCCGTATCCCTGGGGGGCGATCACAAGGAGAATTTCGAGATGTTGCTTCCAAATAATGAGTCTAAAGAATTGAAAATGGCTCTGAACATTCCGGAAACGGCTGCATTCTCGAGCCATTACTGGCTTTCAGAACCCTGGACACAGGGAATGTATCAGGTAGGAGAACAAAACTTAATCGGCAAGCCTGAAACTCCTGCGGCATACGATGCCACTTTTGAACTTCAGATCGAAGGCTATCCTATTACCATGAAGCGATCAGTTGTTCACAGATATTCCCGTCCAGACAAAGGAGAGCTTTACCAGCCATTCGTTATCCTTCCAAAAGCCACGGCCTCATTTGCAGACAAGGTGGTCATATTCCCAACGGATAATTCCATAGATCTTCCCCTGACCATTACAGCCCATAA